>CADBUD010000209.1 GCA_902797785.1 uncultured Lachnospiraceae bacterium | reverse complement strand
TCTAACACAAAAACAGGATGTCCCAGGGAAAGCTGCAGCCCCTTTCTTTGACCAACGGTGTAATGAATGATGCCCCGGTGCTGTCCGACAATGGTTCCATCCGATAAGACAAAATTGCCGGGACGGGATGGCTGCCCACTGTATTCTTCCAAAAATCCGGCATAATCTCCATCCGGGACAAAACAAATTTCCTGGCTGTCCGGCTTGTCCGCCACAAGAAGCCCGTTTTTCTTTGCAATACTGCGGATTTCTTCTTTGGAATAATCACCTGCCGGCATGAGAGTCCGCATGAGCTGCTCCTGTGTCAGGTTGTACAAGGCATAGGTCTGATCTTTGGCCGAATAGGCGGCATTTTGAATCGTATATCGTCCATTTTTAAGCTGCGCAATCCGGGCATAATGTCCGGTTGCAATATAATCGGCTCCGATTTCCATGGAACGATGCAAAAGAGACTCCCATTTTACGAAGCGGTTACAGGCAATACAGGGATTCGGTGTGCGCCCGTGATAATACTCATTTACAAAATAGTCTATGACGTTTTTTTGGAACTCCTTTCGGAAATTCATAACATAATGCGGAATCTGAAGCATCGAGGCGACCCTCCTGGCATCTTCTACTGCGGATAATCCACAGCAGCCGCCATTCTCTTCCAATTCTGCTTCGGATTCTTCCTGCCAGATCTGCATGGTGACACCAATGACCTCATAGCCGGCTTCTAATAAAAGATAGGCTGCCGTCGAGGAATCTACCCCGCCCGACATTCCAATAACCACTTTTTTCTTCAATATTCTTCTTCCTCTTCCCCTTCGCTGATATCTGATTTTGGAGGCTTCAGTCCCTCAATCTGAATCCCGTTCTTTTGAGCATAATCCCAAAGAGCGGCATGAATGGCTTCTTCTGCCAGTAAGGAACAGTGTACCTTTACCGGAGGAAGTCCATCTAAGGCTTCCATGACAGCCTTATTGGTCACAGTCATCGCTTCCTGAACGGTTTTTCCCTTTACCAGTTCTGTTGCCATACTGCTGGTCGCGACTGCCGCACCACAGCCAAATGTTTTAAATTTACATTCCTGAATGATTCCACTGTCATCAATGTCAAGATACATTCTCATAATATCTCCACACTTTGCGTTTCCAACGGTTCCTACTCCACTGGCATCTTCGATTTCTCCTACATTTCTGGGATTTTGAAAATGATCCATTACTTTTTCACTATACATATGCTTTATTTTTTTCGGAATGCTTGTCCGAGGGTCCCTTTCTTAACCCTTATGATGTATAGGAAACGAATTTATCCGCTTCCTATTGCGCCAAACGCGAGGCGCTGAAAGCGCCCTTCCTATCGCGTTTGTGCGCATTAATCCTGCTGCGTGTGTTGTTACTGCTGCTTTTTGATAAAATCCTCGTACAGAGGAGACATGGAACGGAGACGATCCATACTCTCTTTGATCGTATCCACAACAAAATCAATCTCCTCTTTGGTCGTTTCCATGTCAAGTGTCAGACGCAGAGAGCCATGGGCAATCTCATGCGGCAGTCCAATTGCCAAAAGGACATGGGATGGATCTAAGGAACCGGAGGTACATGCTGAACCACTGGAGCCACAGATTCCTTTCATGTCTAATAGAATCAGCAGGGACTCTCCCTCAATGAACTGAAAGCAGAAATTCGCATTGTTCGGCAAACGTTTTTTCGGATCACCATTCAGCCGGGTATAAGGGACTTCTTTCAAGACTCTCTGAATCAGATAATCACGCAGTTCACTCTCCTGCCGAATCTTAGTTTCCATATTGGCTTTTGCCAGTTCAACAGCTTTTCCCAAGCCAACAATGGCAGGAACATTTTCGGTTCCGGCCCGGCGTTTTCTCTCCTGCGCGCCGCCATGAATAAAGGAACGGATTTTGACTCCTTTGCGGATATAGAGAAATCCGATTCCTTTCGGGCCATGAAGCTTATGACCGCTGGCACTGAGCATATCGATATGATCGTCATCAACAGAAATCGGAACCTGTCCAAAAGCCTGTACGGCATCGGTATGAAATAGTATACCGTGCTCCTTTGCGATTTCTCCGATTTCCCTGACCGGTTCGATCGTACCAATCTCATTATTGGCAAACATAATACTAATCAAAATCGTTGTCGGACGGATTGCTTTTTTGAGGTCCTCAAGGCGAATTCTGCCGAATTCATCGACATCCAGATAGGTAACTTCAAAGCCGTTCTTCTCTAAATACTCGCAAGTATGCAAAATGGCATGGTGCTCGATTTTGGAAGTGATGATATGGTTTCCTTTGGAACGATAAGCTTCTGCCGTCGCCTTTAACGCCCAGTTATCTGACTCACTGCCGCCCGCTGTAAAATAAATCTCCTCAGCTTTTGCGCCAAGAAGGTCTGCAATCGTCTCCCGGCTCTTGGTAATCGCATCCTTAGAATAATTCCCTAATTCGTAAACGGTCGAAGCATTGCCGAATTTTTCAGTGAAATAGGGAAGCATCGCCTCTACCACTTCGGGGGATGTCTTCGTCGTTGCTGCATTATCCAAATAAATGAATTTTTTCATTGTCTGCTCTCCTTTTATATTTTCTGTGTTTCTTCCGGCATCGTCTGCTTTGCTTTTTCAGCTAATTCCGAAAGAAAAATATAATCGATTGTGTCATTGATGCTATCATTTATTTTTTCCCAGACGAATTTTGTTACGCATCGATCGGAAGAGATGCAGTGCGTTTCCTCGCCTGGTTCTTTGGGGCAATCTACGGTACGGATTTCTCCCTCCAGTGCTCTCAAAATGGCCCCGATGGAAATTTCCGCTGGGGAGATGCAGAGCCGGTAGCCGCCATTTGCGCCGCGGACGCTCTCGACAATTCCTGCTCTCCGAAGTTTTGGAATGAGCTGCTCTAAATAGCTCACAGAAATATTCTGCCTTTTGGAAATGCTGCTTAAGGAGACAGGCGTTTTTTCACTGTAAACGGCCAAATCCACGACAGCTCTCAGCCCATACCGCCCTTTGGTAGATATTTTCATTGCATCACCTCATATCGGGAATGTTTTTCTTCTATATCCGATTATTTTACTCGGATATGTTGTATTCTAACATGGAATCTACTTCTTGTCAATCTGCTTTTTTGCATTTATGATCGGATAGGTTACTATTCACAGCTCCGCTGTTCATAGCAACAAAATGCACACACCAAAGGCGCACAGAGTGTGAAAATCCAGGGCAGAAGTGCGCCAAATACGACCGAAAGGAGTATTTGTGTGCATTAATCCCCTGTGTGAGAATCAAAGTCATAGAAGAAAGAAGTTTCACATATATTATAGTGAGGAACATATTCTTTAAAAGGAAAAGGAGAGGCCTCCATGAAGATCCACTCAAAATTATTAAAGGGAACATTTTACCTGACGCTGGCAGGGGTCCTAAGCCGCATCATCGGCTTTTTCTATAAAATATTCATTTCGAACAAAATCGGTACTGAAGCTATGGGAATTTATCAATTAATTTTTCCGATTTTTGCTCTATGTATTTCTTTGTCTTCTGCCGGAGTTCAAACCTGTATTTCAAAATACACTGCCCAGTTTCATAGCGTCGGACAGTACAAGACCATGTGGCGCTATGTCAGACTGGCGACGATTGGATCTCTTCTGCTCAGTCTGCTCTGCATGAGCGTCCTGCACTCTTCTGCTGCTTTCTGGGCAGAACAGATTCTTAAGGAGCCCCGCTGCGCTCCTCTGCTGAAGCTAATTTCCTATTCCCTGCCGTTCGCGGCGATCCATTCCTGTGTCTGCGGTTTTTACTATGGAATCAATGATGTCAGTATTCCGGCATTCAGCCAGCTTCTAGAACAGCTGGCGCGGGTCGGCGGTGTATTTTTGATTTGCCAGATCTGCCTGGAAAAACAGATGGATATCACAGCACAGGTTGCCGCCGGAGGAATACTGATTGGAGAAATCTGTGCCTCTTTATACTCATTGACTGCCCTTTCGCTTTTTTCTTCTCATAAGAAACAGAATGATCCATACTTTCATCAGCCGCAGCAGACGGATTTGAGCAGGAAAACAGAGCAGACCGTCCGTTTGCGAACTTGTTTTTTGGATATTTTCCAAATGGCTTTTCCGTTGACAATGAACCGAACCTGCATCAGCTTGTTGAATAGTCTGGAGGTAACCGCCATTCCATTTTTTTTAAGGCAGTTCGGTATGTCTACGAAAGAAGCTCTTTCTGTTTTTGGAATTTTAACAGGAATGAGCCTGCCGCTGATACTCTTTCCTTCTGCACTCACAAACTCCGTATCCATTCTGCTTGTCCCCAATGTTGCGACAGCACAAGCAAATCATCAGCAGGAGCAGATTAAAAATACAGCAGAACGGACCATTTCTTGTTGTCTTCTGCTCGGAATCACATCCACGATTTTCTTTTTGCTGACAGGGCGTTTCCTGGGAAATTTATTTTTTCACAGCCGCTTGGCTGGGGATTTTATTTGTACTTTGTCGTGGCTTTGTCCATTCCTGTATCTCTCTATAACGATCAATGGAATCCTGCACGGGTTGGGAAAAAGCATGACTTCTTTTATGCTGAACAGCTTTGGAATTTTTTTGCGGATTTTATTTGTCTTTTTTTCGGTTCCGCGTTTCGGCATCAGCGGATATTTAATTGGAATGCTCATTAGTCAGCTTTCCATCAGTCTCTTATCGATGATGGCACTAAAGAAATATACTTCATTTTCTTTTCGTCCATGGAAGACCCTGCAGCTCTTGCTGTTTCAGAAAAATTAGAATCATCCTTTTATACTGTTAATGAAAACCGAAAATGGTTTTCGTTAACGCGTATAAAAAACCAGCCGGAACATCCTGTTTTGAATGTTTCGGCTGGTTCTATAAGACATATTTCCTGTTATTTTATGCTTCGGAATCAGACACGGGATAAATACTCTCCTGTTCTGGTATCGATCTTGATCTTATCCCCTTGATTCACGAAAAGAGGAACTGAAACAGTCGCTCCTGTTTCTACGGTAGCAGGTTTCGTTGCGCCAGTTGCGGTATCCCCTTTTACTCCCGGCT
Organism: uncultured Lachnospiraceae bacterium; assembly: GCA_902797785.1. GTDB lineage: Bacteria > Bacillota > Clostridia > Lachnospirales > Lachnospiraceae > RUG14305. Next base: position 7,358 of record CADBUD010000209.1, on the reverse strand, counting down.
CTGTCTCTGTAATCTCCAGCTCTACGAACAGAGGCGGCTCTACAGCGAATACATTTCCATTGTGAGAACAAATCTTGCACATTTCATTCTCTTTTACGAATTTCATTGCATCTCCTACGGTATCGGAATTTAATGCGATTTGATCGTAAGTCTCTACATCCATGAAGTTATATAAATCGCCATCTTCATAAAGGTACTGCATATCTTTTCTCTCAATGTGTGCCTGCGGACATTTCTCTGTCGGACGGAAGGTCTTTTCTACGACTCCGCCATTGATGATGTTTTTCAGCTTGGTACGGACAAAAGCAGCTCCTTTTCCTGGCTTTACGTGCTGAAATTCGATAATCTGGTAAATATTTCCATCATATTCAATCGTCATTCCATTTCTGAAATCTCCTGCTGAAATCATGTTTGATAATCCTCCTTGTTATAGTTCTTCCGGCTGGTCTTCTATTTTATCATAATCTACAGCCTCTTTTGAAACACAATCAAATATATTATATATGAACTGGAATTTTTTTTCAACTATTTTTTCAGATATTCTGGTGCTTTTTCAAATAAAAGTGTAGAATAATTTTTTCAAGATAGCGTTTCAAGACAATCTGAATCTCTTCTTTCGGGTGAATCGGCTTGACCAGAACCGTATGTAATCCGGCACGGTTCGCCCCATAGACATCAGTAAAAATCTGATCGCCGATAAAAACTGTCGTGGCAGGGGTGGCGTGATTGAGTTCTACAGCCTTCAAATAATTTTTGACCATAGGCTTCCCTGCTTTATAAATCATATTGACATGGACAGAGTCATTGAACATTTTTACCCGCCCCTCTTTGTTATTGGAAAGAAGGCAGCAGGAAAAACCAATGTTCTTTAACCGCTGGAATAAGGCCACGGCACGATCGTCCGCTGGTGCCCCATGGGGAACCAAGGTATTATCAATGTCAAAAATCAGACTTCGAAACCCATGATTCCACAGCTGTTCAAAATCAATCTGATAGGTAGAATCTATATATTCAGTAGGGTAAAATTTTTCAAGCATAATATATCTCCGGATCTAGGTAAGAATTTTTTTGAGCTCATCCACGAAGGTATTGACATCCTTGAACTCCCGGTAAACGGAAGCAAAGCGGACATAGGCAACGCCATCAAGCTGTTTGAGCTGTTCCATGACGATTTCTCCAATTTCTGAGCTGGGGATTTCATGGGATTCCCGGTTAAAAATCTGAATCTCAATTTCTTCGATTGCTTCCTGAATCCGTTCGGTTGGAACCGGACGTTTGTAGCAGGCACGAAAGACTCCATCTTCGATTTTTTTTCTTTGATAAAGCTCCCGGGTATGATCTTTTTTGATGACGTTCAAAGGAATCGTCTCGACTTTTTCATAGGTCGTAAAACGCTTTTTGCACTCTTCACAGTGACGGCGTCTCCGAATCGCACTGTTGTCATCTGCCGGTCTGGAATCTACTACCTTGGTTGTATCACTTCCACAAAATGGACATTTCATCGTTTTCCTCCTGAAATACTTCCTTCAATTCTTCTTTCAGTTCCTTTAAAATTTCTTCTTTGATCTGGTTCTGTTCCTGATTTGTCTGTCTGTGCTTATTCAGCCATTCTAAAATATCTTTTTGTGTCCGGTCATATTCCAGTTCATTTAAAAGCTCATGACGGGCACCATAGTAGATTCGAAAGGTGACATCCTTGATGCCGAGCTCCCGGTAGCGTCCGCTCAGCTCCCGGATATCTTTTCCATAATGGCCTACCGGATCGGAGGAGCCTGTTAAAAAGAAAATCGGAAGCTTCTTTGGGATTTTTTCTTCATGGGATGGATTTTGGATATATTCAATCATCTGGAATAACGCTTCGTATCCATTCAGTGTAAAGCGGAAGGTACAGAATTTATCCTTCGCATAAGCATCTACGATAGACTCGTCTCTGCTGATCCAGTCATATTCTGTACGTTTAGGATGAATTTTGCTGTTGTAAGTGGCAAAACAGAGTTTATATAACAGACTGCTGCGGTATCTGTCCCCACGGAACTGTTTTAGAAGTTCAATCAGCCTCTGCCCCAGTGTCAATGCTGCCTGTGGCTGAGCACCGGTTCCGATCAAAATCAGTCCATCCAGCTCATCTCCATATTTCATCGCATAATTTCTGGCAAGAAAGGAACCCATGCTGTGACCGAGCAGGAAAAATGGTTTTTCCGGATAACGATGCTTTAGATATGCTGTGACCCGGCGCAGATCTCTTACAAGGATCCGGCTCCCACATTTTTTTGCGAAATAACCCAGATCCCGGTCAGAGGCAGCAGAATGCCCATGCCCTAAATGGTCATTTCCTGCAACAACATATCCCTGATTTGTCAGAAATTCGGCAAGTCCTTGATAACGTTCCATATATTCGACCATTCCGTGAGAAATCTGTACGACTCCACGGATTTCCTCATCGGAATACTCGTCCGGCTCCCAGATGGCCAAATGAAGCTGATTTTTTTTATCGGTGGAAGAAATTCGACAGTTTCTTTTTTTCATACGATATTCCTCTTTTCTGTATCATCTCGGAAGAGTTCTGATTTTATGGTCGAACATCTTCCTACCTATTTACTATAGCATAAAAATTTTTTTTCTTCAACTGCGGAAAAATGACAGTCTTTCTTTCAAACGATGAAAGAACGGCGGCAGATGAAATTTAAAGGACAGCGTAAGATAGTACGTCAGCTTTTTAGAAAAACGCAGTTTTTTTACTGCCTGTTTCCGCAAAAGGAGCAGCCCGTTGAACAGTTCCATGACCCGCTCATTTTCCGGCGGTTCCTTGGCATACAAAATCTGCATCAATCCCATAGAAAATTCTTCTGGGGACAGACGGGCTTCCTCCGTCAAATAAGTCTGGTAAAAATATTGTGTTTGTTCCAGAATCCGTCCACGGACAGGAAAGTTCACATCTGAAAGCAGGGCAATCTTCTTCAGATCCTGATAACAATGTTTCGCCCCAGCAAGAGTCCCATAGTGATAAAAAGACCATCTTCGTTTGATGATACCAAACAGCAGGCAGAAAGCAATCCAAAACAGAACAGCACCGACAAAGAACAGGAGAATTCCTGTAATTCCCTGGGTATCATTTAAATTAAACTGTTCATCCGTATCCGTATCATTGGAATAATTCCCATCATTCTGCATGGACTGTGAGGCAAAAAAACTGGAGACCATATCCCAAAAGCTGGAGGCTTCTTCTTCAGTTTCTTCCGAAGGAATCGTTTCGTCCGCCACCTGCCACCCCAGCTGTTCATCAAAAATCTCGACCCATGCATGTGCCATGGAATCGTTGATTTCCGCTTTTACGACACCTGTCTCCTCCAGCAGAGAATCCCCCTGATAATATTCCGTGGTCTCCTCTGAAACCAGCGTGGCATTTTCTAAATCGGTGTATCCAAGAGAATAGCCTTCGATATAGCGTGCCGGGATTCCAATGGTACGGAAGATCAGTGTTGCTGCAGAAGCGAAGTGGGCGCAATATCCTTTTTTCTGATGCGTCAGAAAATATTCGACATAATCCCGATTCTGCGGCGTCCGCCCCGGCCGCATAGTATATTCAAAGTTCGCAAAAAAATACTGATACAGTTTTAAGGCTGCCTCCTGGGAATCCATACCTTGTCTTAGGCCGGCTTCTTTTGCCACCCTTGACAGCATCTCCTTCTGCTGTTCTGGAATCTCTAAATATAGCTCTTGTTCTTCTTTGGTAAGAGAAAAGCTGCCCTTGATTTTTTGTGTATCCAGATAAGGGAAGAATAAATAATCTTTTGTTTGTCCCTTAGGGAAAAATTCCTCTCCTGTCCCATTTTTTGTATAATAGGGATAATATCCATAGTCAGATTCCGCATCTTCATTTTTTATGGTAATGCGGGAAATGGCCGATGGTTCCTCTCCCTGATTATAGCGCTGTTCTAAAAATTCTGACTCTGCCTGTGTTCCGGTGTCTAAGGTCTTTCGAAGCTCATCATCCTGGGCGGGCAAAGTATTTTCCCATGAATTTCCCGTGTAATGATTTCCCATATAGGCTCTTAGATAAAGAGAACGATAGGAGTACGGAACAAATGTCACGGTCAGATCGGTCTCATAGTCTGGACGGACCGCATAGACTCCACCTAGCTTTCCGCCGCTGATTCCGCCAGTCGCCGCATAGGTATCAAAGAATCCGCTAAGTCCAAAGGCAGCAAAGTAGGATACAGACTCCATGGTAGAGGATTTCCAATCGCTGTCGGCGACCAGACCTTCATCGTATTTGGATTTGGAAAAGAACAGGTTGATGATGGGAAAGGCTAGTAAGACACCTGCCATAACAAGAGCCATGATCTGGTAGTAAGCTTTGCTCTTTCCCTTTCCCGGACTCCACTTCGTTATGGCTGAAAGCAAAAAGGCGCACACGATACAAAATAAATAGAACAGGGAAGGTTCTTTATGAACATACATAGGAATAAAAAGAAGCGGCAGACCATACAGCAGCGTGCCGAGAAAGCTTCTGCGTTCTACTAAGAGCATGTTCAAAAAGAGCATTTCGATAATTCCTAAAAAAATAATACAGGAAGTGACTGTGATATAGGAATTATTCATCTGGACACGGTAGGAATCATATCCTGCCAGCTGGAAATAGTCGGAAAATGCCTCGTACATCTGGTTGACGATCTGATAAAAACCGCTGTTGATATAAATTCGCCAGCGAATCGTTGATGCAAAAAACACAAGGAAGAACAGGCCATAGCCAATATTTTTCATTCTCCGTTCCTGATACATATAGCTCAGAATACATGCGACAGAAAATAAAATCAGCATCGTGATTCCAATGGAATAAGAAATGGAAAAGGCAGACAGGAATCCTCCAAGACTTCCAAAGACCGTCAAAAAATTAATCATAGACAGATGAAACCAAGAAAAGGCTGTTCTGTCTGATTTTTTCTTGATGGTTCGAACCGCTCCGGCACAGATCATCTGCTCTAGGATGCTTTGTTTTTTTTGTTTTGCCATCGTATATTTCCCTCCTTACTGCCTTGCGGAATAGGGCACTTCTATCTCGAACATAGGAACTATCCCAGCTGTGGATCGATCAAATAGCAGGCTGCCATATCCTTAAAGATAAGCTCCTCTCCTGACTGACGGTATTTTGTGATTAGAAGATATTTTTTCTGCAGTCCCTGTGCGGCCAGTTTTTCTTCCAAAAAAGAAGTGCTTTCATAGCAGCCCTCCCGATAAATGGCTTCCAGGATATAAGAGATGGAATCCTCGTTCTGCAGATCCATCTTTTTTGTGCTCTCGAGTTGCCGGCTGAAATATAAAATTTCCGCAGGGATTTTTTCTTCCACAAGGTGTTTTAAAATTTCTCCGGTCAGGGAAATGACCGGCTCTGTAGAGCTTTCCCTCTCATCAAAACACTCGACATAGATCTGTATCCGGTTTCCAGCCAGACTCCGGCGTTCTTTTACCATAAAGCTGCGCTCCTTTGCGGACAGCTTCCAATGAATGTCCCGGATGGAATCTCCCGGCTGATATTCCCGAATCTGAAAGATTTCCGGAAAATCATTTCCACGTTCCATAGATTCCTCCAGCTGATCTATTCCCTCCGAAAAAGCCTGAAGATTCGTTTTATCTGAAACAACAGTCTCGGGGTAGATGATGATTTCGTGTCCTGCTTTTACCGGGACAAGAAAAGATAGCATCCCCAGCCAATCCCAGATTCGAATCTGGTCACAGGTAAAATGCAGGATGCCGACATCCGTAATGCTTAGCTGTTCTGACCAGATTTCTTCTCCCCTGGAGGGAATCGGACCGCTGATTCGTATCGTTCCGTCCATCCGATCCGGATAGAATAAATTTTTGCAGGTCAGTACCAGTTCTGAATACATGATAGGAACGCTCAGCGCTTCTCCTGCTGTAAGAAATATTCTTATCTCCCGCTCACCGGTGATAATTTTTTTGTCACTCCCTATGGATAAGGTTAGGCGGGATCTTTGAGTGAGAACAACGGCAATGGAAGCAATTCCCAGACAAAAAAACAGCAGGAAAAAAGTCAGAAAAAAATAAGAATGGAAAAAAATATATCCCGCCATCGCTGCAGCAAGAAAGAGCACATATCGGATTCTATGCCAGACCTGTTTGACCATATAATTGCTTCCTGTCAGACGATTCTTTTTTTCTTTGAGATAATATACCAAATGTCGGTCATAAAAAAGAAAGGCTCCTCCGACCAGGATTCCAAAAAAGATTAAAATGACTACATAATTCAGATTCGGAAAAAAATAATGAATCACGTAGGCAAAGACGGCAATAAAAAATCCGGATAAAAGCTCTCGGTAATATCTTAACAAGCCTTTAAAAAATGATTTGATATGTGTCATGGCTGCTTTGCCTCTTGAAAAATTTGTTCTAAAATCTCTGCGGTGCTGAACTGTCCCATCCGCGCTGCGGCGGAGCGAACCATACGATGTGCCAGGACATCCGTGAAGATTGCTGCGGTATCCTCCGGTGCAACAAAATCTCTTCCTTCCATCCGCGCAATAGCTTTTGACATTTTCAAAAGAGAAATTGTTCCCCGGGGACTGGCTCCCAGTTTGATCTGTTCGCTGATCCTGGTCTTTTCGGACAGTGTCACAAGATATTCGAGCATTTCTTCGCTGACATAGACCTCTTCAGTTTCCTGCTGGAGCGTCCGAAGGCGCTGTTCCGTCAGAATAGTCTCACACTCTTCTTTCGGTTTCCCGGCATATCCTCTTAGGATGTCCACAGCTGCTTCATGAGATGGGTATCCCATGGAAAGACAGATCATAAAACGATCCAACTGAGAATCCGGCAGCATCTGGGTTCCTGAAGAACCGGCTGGATTTTGTGTAGCAATGACGATAAAAGGATTGGGCAGCTCATGCGTGACGCCGTCGACAGAAGCTCTGCCTTCTTCCATGACCTCTAAAAGGGCGGATTGAGTCTTTGGGGAAGTCCGGTTGATCTCATCTGCAAGAAATAAGTTGCAAAAAACAGTTCCCGGACGGTACTCGAACTCCCGGGTCTGCTCATTATACATGGAAAACCCTATGAGGTCACTTGGCAGCACATCCGGTGTGAACTGCATCCGTTTGTATTTTAAATCCAATGTCTTAGAAATCGTCATCGCCAGTGTCGTCTTCCCGACGCCTGGAATATCCTCTAAAAGAATGTGTCCTTTGGCAAGAATAGCCGCCAATACTTTTTTTACAATGTGATCCTTTCCTTTAACGACCTTTGTCATTTCATCGATTGCTCGTTTTATCTCTTTATCCATATTTTTCCTGCTTTCTTATCTGATTTTTCCCATAAAACAAAATATGTCTTTCTCCCTGCTT
>CADBUD010000208.1 GCA_902797785.1 uncultured Lachnospiraceae bacterium | reverse complement strand
GTCCGGCGTGATCATAACGTGATACTCTGGAAAATCCTGATGCATTTCCCGGGAAAGAATTTCTAATCCTTCTTTTGGTCGGATATCAAAACTCATAACGACGTCGAATCTCATATCTTTTGTTTCCATATCAACATAAAATCCATGGAGCTGAATGGCCCAATCGTGTGCTAGTACCTTTTTGCGAACCTTGTTCTGAAGCTTTGCAGCTTCACTGTCTCCCGTATTATACGAATATAACCCCACTCCTACCAAAATTACACCAGTTTCTTTGTACACCTTGGCTTCCAGCTTTCTAGTCAGGGAATCGACCTCTCTGACTGTCATGTGATCTGGCAGCTCCAGATGAACAGAAGCATAATTTTTATCCGGACCATAGTTATACATGATCAGGTCATATGCGCCCCGGACCTCTTTTTCTTCTGTCAGGAGTCTCTTGATCTGATTTGTGATTTCTTTATCTGCACGTACACCAAGGATTTCATCCAGTGTATCAATCATCATCTCAATACCGGATTTAATGATAATAACGGAGATGACGGCTCCGACATATGCTTCCAGGGAAATGCCGCTTGTCATAAAAATAAGAGCACAGGCCAGTACAGAAGCAGAAAGAATGGCGTCGAACATTGCGTCTGATCCGGAGGCGATCAGAGATCCGGAATTCACCTTTTGTCCCTGTGCTTTGACATAACGTCCAAGAATGATTTTGACGACGACAGCGACAGCAATGATGATGAGAGAGATCATTTGATAATCCGGTTTTTCCGGTTCGAAAATCTTTTTTACGGATTCAATGACAGAAGTGATGCCGGCATAGAGGACAATGCCTGATACGATCATAGCGCTCAGATATTCGATTCGTCCATATCCAAGAGGATGCTTCTTATCCGGAAGCCTTCCCGACAGCTTGGTTCCAACGATGGTAATGATGGAGGAAAGCGCATCGGAAAGATTGTTTACGGCGTCCAAAATAACAGCAATGGAATGGGACATGATGCCAATAAATGCTTTGAAGGCAGCGAGAAAAAGATTGGCAAGAATCCCTATGATACTGGTTCGGATAATAATCTTATCCCGATTTAATTTTGGCGATTCCGGGATGGATTGGTTGTTGTTCATATATGATCATACCTCCTTTGGCGTTTTTAATATCATAACATTTTATGGAAAAGATGTACATAAGAAAGAAAATAAATTTTGATATCCGGTAAGGTTATGATATAATGAGGAAAATCACTTGCTTGCAAGGGTGATTTTCCAAATGGTGATCATGAGCATCAGCTCATGATATAATGAGGAAAATCACTTGCTTGCGAGTGCATTTTCCAAAATGAAGATGATACAAGAAAGAGGGAATACGATGAAAAAAGAAATTCAAATCGGCACACACATCATCAGCAATGAAAATCCAACCTATATCATTGCAGAAATGTCAGGAAATCATAATAGTGATTATCATAGAGCAATAAAAATCATAGATGCTGCAAAAGAAGCAGGCGCAGACGCGATTAAGCTGCAGACCTATACCCCGGATACCATAACGCTGGACTGCGATTCAGAGATGTTCAAAACTGGTGGGCTTTGGGAAGGGATGACATTGCATCAGCTGTACCAAACAGCTTATACGCCATGGGAATGGCAGGGAAAATTAATAAAATATGCAAATGAGATTGGATTAGACTGTTTTTCCTCTCCATTCGATCCTACCTCGGTGGATTTTTTGGAAGAAATCAAAGTTCCTGCCTATAAGATTGCGTCTTTTGAAATCGTGGACATTCCCCTGATCCGAAAAATAGCCAGATTGGGAAAACCAATGCTCATTTCAACAGGAATCGCACATTTGGAGGATATCGATCTGGCGGTAAGGACCTGCCTGGAAGAGGGCAACAATCAGATCATCCTTCTGAAATGCGTTTCGAGCTATCCGGCTCCATATGAAGATATGAATATCCGGGGAATCCCGTTGATCGCGGAGACGTTTGATTGCATTAGCGGTCTGTCGGATCATACCTTGGGAAGTGAAGTTTCCGTAGCTTCCATTGCGCTGGGCGCCAAGGTGATTGAAAAGCATTTTACCTTGAGAAGAGCAGATGGTGGACCGGATGCAGCATTTTCCATGGAACCGGAAGAGTTTCGGCGTATGACAGACCAGATTCGAAATGTCGAAAAAGCTCTTGGGAGGAAGACCTTTGACCTGACAGAAAAGCAGGAGAAAGAAAGAATCGGAGGACGGTCGCTCTTTGTGGCGGAGGATATCAAACAAGGTGAGATTTTTACGGAAAAAAATATTAGATCCGTCCGTCCGGGTCATGGCCTGCATACGAAATTTTACGATCAGATCTTAGGATGTTCTGCATCAGTAGATCTAAAAAAGGGAACGCCATTAGAGTGGAAATACATCGTCGATCATCGCCTTGATTCGTAAGAAATAGGTGTGCTGCTCCTGCATTTTCTGATATCCGCTCGCGGCAATTTTTTCCCGAATAGGATCATGAGAAAGATAATAGCCTGCTTTCTCCAATAATTCCGCCTCCTCTGTGAAGTAGACAAAATCGATATCCGGTTCAAAATACTCCAAAAAATCCTCCTGATAATTTGTCAGAAGAAAACCATGGCTTCCCATGATATCCATGGCACGGAGAGGAATCCCGGAGTGAATGCTTCGGAGGGTAATGTTCAGATTGATCTTACTATGAAAAAAGACAAGAGGCATCTGGGTGAGGTAGTTGACTGTTCCCATATTAGCGACCTTTGGAAGCATGGGAGAAGGCAGCAGGGTAAACAGCTTGACCGAAAACTGTTCTGAGAGAGCAGACAAATAGCTGATACGTTCCATCTCCGTTAGTTTCCGGCATAAAAAATAGTTCGCATAAATATAGGCCTCTGTTTCCACTCCATCGGAATTAGGCGTATAGTTCAGAGCCTTTTTCAAAGAAGCGAGGATAGAATCCGAAAGGACCTGTTCCAAAAAGAAATATCCATAGATTTTTTTCTGTGCCTGTAAAATGCCTTCCAGATATCCTTTGGTATAGCTGTCCAGATGTTTGACCAGACGATCGTAGAGATTATGCTGTTCATTGTAAAGAGCTCCGACAAAGGAAATGTCAGACTGAAATTTTTGAAGGTCTGCGTTTGAACAGGACAGCTGGCGGTATCGTTTGGTATTGGCAGCAAGCGGCAGATAATGAACGGTTTTTATTCCGGAACTTTGAAACAAAGCGGCTTGTTCCCGGTCAAAGGTGTAGATGTGATTGCAGGGATTGAGCACAGTATAGGAATACAAGGAAACAAGAGGAGAATCATATACCCAGGAAAGATATGGAAGCTGATGCCGGTGGCATGCATTCGATAAAACAGGATAATAATTCGATGAAAAGCAAAAATCAAAGGAAGCATCCCGTACCAGGTCATCAAAATAAGAATCAAATTCCTGACTGTTTCTTTCCTGGTAATCCTTATGAAAAAAAAGCTCGACGGTATGTCCCAGCTTTTTTAGGGCAGCTAAAATATCTTCTTTTCCAAAACTTTCCCAATTTAAAAATAATACATTCATAATGAACCTCTCTTTTTATCTTCAAGGCGCACGGAGCGTGAAAATCCGGGGCGCATTTATTTTGTAGGAGCAGCTCCTTTGGCAGGGTAGATCATAGAAAGCATTTCTTGAAGCCGGATTTCGTAGGTATGATATTGTTTGACCGTCTGATATCCATGCTCTGCGATTTCCCTGCGCAGAGATTCGTGTTCCAGATAGAAGGCAGCTTTTTCTTCCAATTCTTCCAGACTGGTATATACATCTAAATCTGTTCCAATTTCGAAATATTCAGGAATTTCAAGCTGGTAATTAGAAAGACAAAAACCGCCGCATCCTAAAATATCAAAAATACGAAGAGGAAGACCAGTCTGAATCGGTTTGGTGGTGATATTTAAATTGATCCTGCTCAAATGATAGATCAAAGGCATTTCCGTCAGAGTCTTTGCGCCTCCTTTGTTTTGAAGGTTAGGAAGCTGGGAGGTATCGCTGCGGGTATATAGATCGACAGAAAATTTCTGGGATAAAGCCAAAAAGGTATAGAATCGTTCCCGCTCAGATACTTTGTTTCCCAGATAATAGCTTGCGGCAATGGCTTTGTAGTCGGTGTCGGAACGGTCTGGAACCATCTCTTTGATCGGAGTAAAGCGTAGAAACTCTGTCAGTAATTCATCCGAAATACAATCCTTCAAAAAATTATAACCATAAATTTTTACCTGTGCTTCGATCAGACCGTCACAAAAGCCTTTGACATAATCAGGAAGAGAAAGCTGGTCATAGGGACATTTTTCACTATACAGACTTCCGACAAAGGAAATTTCGGAGGAGAAGCGCTGACGATCTTCCTCTGAGATTTTCCGGCAGACAGAATCATAGTGGGTCAGATCGCAGGCAAGTGGAAGATGAAAAATTCCCGTTGGATTCTTGGGGGAAAATTCTTCATATAAGGATTTGTCGAACAGAAAAATCCGGTTCCATGGTTTTTGAATCGAATCTGTATAAAGAGACAGAACCGGACTGTCAACAATCCAGCAGACATAGGGAAGCTTAAAAACATTGCATACTTCTGAAATCGCAGGATAAAAATTAATAGAAAAAACAAAATCAAACGATGTTTCAAAAAGATGTCGGCCAAGCAGATCCACCTGCTCTGCCGGAGTAATGTTTTTTTTGTATATTTCCTCCGTGATTTCATGAATCTCATGTCCTAAGGTCTGGAACGCTGAAATAATTCCCGGTTCACAGATACTGTTATACCGATAAAATAAAATCCGCATGATTTTTCCTCCATGGCTTTTGATATGATACCGCACGGATGCGCTCTTCCTATATATTTTACTGAAAAGAAGGAAAAATGTAAATAAAAAATGTAAATGTAACCATTTTTTTGCTGTTCGTGTTGTTTTTCCTGTTGTTTAGGTTGTTTTGCGAAAAGGCTCTTGCCAAAAAAGGGAAAATAGTGTATATACTCTTAGGTGCGTTTTTCCAAAAACGGTATTTTAAATGTGAAAGAGGGATAACATTGTCATTGCTAAAAAAATTTTATAACTCGGTTTTTCGTGTTGATTTTATACGTTTTAGAGAGGGCATTTCTGAGGGACTGTTTAGAAAAACTTTTAATGGAAGAGATGATTTCCTAATTTCAATCTTTCTTACCCTATCCAATACAGTCATAGAAGGGCTGTTGTTCGACCACGGCGCGATCAAGCTGCTGTCTCTGGTCATTGCTGATCTGCTGGTGATGAAACTATGCTGCTGGACAAAATGGAAAAAGAAAATTCCGGGGATGACGATCTATTTGGAAAGCTCCCTTCTTTTGTCAGCGCTCCTTTCCTATTTGCGATTCTATTTTTTTGCAGATATGATGATTCAGTTGATGCTGCATAAAAAGTACATCTATGTTCTGCTCGACGGATCGATTTCTATCATTTCTAAAATGGGAATTTGTATTTTAGTCTGTCAAATGTTGAATGAGAAGAAGGTCAAAGTCGTAAGGCCGAAAGAATGGGGAAATATCATTCTGTTTTCTCTTACAGCGATGATCTTTGTTGAAATCACAAACAAAGTCTTTTTTGAAATGGAAAACAGAAAAGGAAATTTAATCCTGCTGATCATAATTCTTGGAATTGTATCCATCAATGTGATTGTTTATATGTTCCTTCATATGCTGATAGATTACAGATTCGTTGAGCGGAAGAAACAGGGGATTTACCAGAAGCTAAAGGTAGAAGCGGAAAAGTGTAAAGAATTTTCTGACAGATATGAACGACAGAGAAAAAAGATACATGAGTTCAACAATCATATTTATTGTATTTCCGGACTGGTAAAGTACAAGGAATATGAGAGACTGGAAAGCTATGTAGAAAAGTTAAATAACGCCATTTGGGAAGAACGCAACAAAATTGAAACAGGTCATGCCATTCTAAATTCTATTTTGAATCAAAAGAATGTAGAATGCTACAAAAAAGATATTTTCTTAAAGCTCGATCTGGAACATACAGAAGAGCTGAATTGTTTTGGGATTTCAGATGAAGATCTGGTGGAGATCGTATCAAATGTTTTGAATAATGCAATAGAAGCTTGCGAAAAAGGAAAACAAAAATATATAGAGTTAAAAATCGCAATCACAAACAACAGATTTTCCATCATTGAAAAGAATCCATTCAGCGTAGAACCAAGAAGGAAGGATGGGGTGTTTCTGACGACGAAAGAGGATCTTCACCGCGAGCATGGAATTGGGATAACCAATCTAAAAGAAAAAGTGGAAAAAAATCGTGGAATCTGTAAGATTTTTGCCGGTCAGGGAATGTTTTGTGTCACAATTCATATTCCAAAGGGGACAGAGGAAAGTAGGAAAGATTTAGAAAAATGAAAAAAGTTTTGTTGCAATTATTACCATATAAGAATAAAATATAAGAGTGTACCGGATTTTGGTCGCTGAAAGCGGCATTTTCCTTATATAATCCGTGTGCATCGGCAGCAACAAACTCACAAAACCAGAATATGGAGGAATATGGAAAATGAAGGTATTGATTCTTAATGGAAGTCCGCGTGTGGGTGGAAACACGACCATCGCAGTAAATGAGCTGCTTAAGACATTCGCGGAGGAAGGAGTAGAAGCAGAGGCAGTACAGATTGGAAATAAGAATGTTCGGGGATGCATTGCCTGTGGAACCTGTGCGAGCAAAGGAAAATGCGTATTTGATGATGTTGTAAATGAGCTTGCGCCAAAGTTCGAAGAAGCGGATGGACTGATCGTAGCATCACCAGTATATTATGCTTCGGCCAATGCGACATTGATTGCCTGTCTAGACAGGTTGTTCTACAGCACAAGTTTTGATAAGGCGATGAAGGTCGGTGCGAGTGTAGTGGTTGCCAGACGTGGAGGCTGTTCAGCAACATTTGATGAGCTGAACAAATATTTTACCATCAGCAATATGCCGATTGCCTCAAGTCAGTATTGGAACTGTGTTCATGGAAGGGAAAAAGGGCAGGCAGAGAAGGATCTGGAAGGACTGCAGACCATGCGGGTGCTGGCGAGGAATATGTCATTTTTGATGAAGAGCATTGCGCTTGGGAAAGAAAAAATTGGCCTTCCAAAGACAGAAGAGCATGCGTGGACCCATTTTATTATGGAGTGATCAAAGAAAAAGTAGTGCGGAGCAAGTTCATGCACGATAATGCGAAAGGAGAAATCAAGATGGAAAAAGTAGAAAAATTTTTAAAAGAAGCAGGAACATATTATCTGGCGACAGTAGAGGGGGATCAACCGCGGGTAAGACCGTTTGGAACAGCTCATATTTTTGAGGGAAAACTGTATATCCAGACAGGAAAGGTAAAGGACGTGTCCAAGCAGATTCATGCCAATCCAAAGGTAGAGGTCTGTGCGTTCAAAGAGGGAACTTGGCTTCGGGTTGCCGGTGAGCTGGTGGAGGATGATAGAAGAGAGGCCAGACAGTCCATGCTGGATGCCTACCCATCTCTTCAGAAGATGTATTCCGCTGACGATGGCAATACAGAGGTATTCTATTTCAAAGATGCAACAGCTGTATTCAGCTCATTTACAAGTGAGCCGGAGATAATCAAGTTTTAGGTTTGCTTAAGGCAGGAACCTATATGCCTTGCGCCGGATTTTGGTCGTTTTCAATGACCAAAATCCGGCGCATTATTTCTTTATCCTCGTTATTTCTTGATTTTAACTTTTTTTACAGCGCTCCATTTACCGCTTCCGGCAGAATTATAAGCGCAGACGCGAATATAATAGGTCTTTTTCTTTTTTAATTTCGTCAGTGTGATGGAGGTCTTTTTAAATTTCTTGGTCACTGCCTTTTTGAATTTGCTGTTTGCAGCATAAGAAATCTGATATCCCGTGGCACCGCTGACCTTCTTTTTCAGAGTGATTTTGATTTTCTTTCCCTTTACATTTACCGCGCTTTTGATTACCGGTTTAGCGCTAGGCTTTTTGACTTTGACTTTTGGGGTTTCCGGCTGCTTGGTTTCGATTCCGGAGATGGTAAATGGAATCATATAATACATTTTAGAAGCATTATCCTGGAAACGCGCAACATAAGATCCATTTGCGGTGGCAGTATAGGTATTGGTATTTTGAAGCATATTGACACGGGTATTGATCTGCCAGAAGTCATCACTGTTGATAATGGAAGGCTCCGGAAGACCTGGCATGATGCGGATGCTGCCAGCTGTCTTGGTATTGAAGGTGATACTGCTGGTGGTCTTGTCGCTGCTTAGCACAGGAGCTGAGGCGGAAAGATAATTTTCTGCATCAATAAATCCAAGATAAGTGACCTGCGGAACGTCCAAGTCATCGGCTCCATTCCAGCGCTCAGAATAAAAATAGTAGGTTCCCGGCTCTACCCAGATGGCATCCGGTTCTTCTGACATGGTTTTCTTTTGGGTGTTAAGAATCATGGAGCTGAGAGCTTTGTCAGAGAAGATTTTCAGATTGAGGTTCTCATCTTCTTTATAGCTGTATACCAGCAGCCATCCGGTTTTTTCGACAGAAAAACTGTGAACTTCAGAAACACCAGTCCATTTTTGGTTTACGATCGTTTCTGTTCCGGTCAGATTTGGAAGCATGCTTTTAAATTCTTCAACGGATGTGACAGCACTCACTTCGACATTTCCATCTTTATTATAATTGGTCGTCGGCGTCACGCATGGTACGGAGGTCTGAGATGGAATCAAGCCAATGTAGGTAGTGGCTGTGATATCTGCTGTTCCGTTCCAGCGTTCCTGACGGAAATAGTAGGTCACTCCTTTTTTGACAGAGACTTCTGCGACCGCTTCTCTGGTAGATGCCATGCAAGATTCTTTCATAAGGTTCGTTAAAGAAGAATCACTGAAAATTTTGCCATGTACATAGGCTTCTGGTGAGAAGGTATAATAGATCAGTGTTCCGTCCTGTGGCGCGGTGAACTGATGGACACCGCCGACGCCATTCCAATTGTCTGTGATTGTTTCCTGGATGCTGTAGGCATGATCGGAATCCGCATTATCAATGTAGGTACGAAAATCATAGGCGTTTTTAAAAAGCGGGATACTGGTGATCGGTGAATCTTCAGCAGTTGTTGTTTCGGTGGCATAGACAAGGGAAAGATTTTCCGGTACGACGCTTACACCGGTAACTGCCAGAGACAGGGCAAGCGCCATGGACATGAATTGTTTTCTCATAATAATGCACTCCTTTTTTTGGATTTTTAAAATGTAATTTTATTTTTAT
>CADBUD010000207.1 GCA_902797785.1 uncultured Lachnospiraceae bacterium | reverse complement strand
ATTTTCCCGGCAAAGCTCTGCAGATCTTTCAGCATCTGGTTTTGTTCCCGAAATCGTTCTTTTTCTTCCTCTTCTTTGTGAAATGCCCGAAGCACCCGGACTCCCTCTAGGTTTTCCCGGGTCAGCCCCAGCAAAGTATCCAGATGTCCCTGTACATTTTGATACAAGGGAATCCCCGCTGCCATGATCCCGAAAATCACAAGAGAGAGCAAGGGAATCGTTACGGCAAAAATAACCGCTGCCTTTTTGTCGATCGTAAATGCCATGATCATCGCTCCAAAAACGATGAAGGGAGAACGTAAAAACAGACGAAGCACCATATTGACCCCGTTCTGGGTCTGATTAATGTCGCTCGTCATCCTCGTAATCATTCCGGCGGTTCCCATCGCATCAATTTCTGTAAAAGAAAAGCTCTGAATATGGGCAAACAGCGCGCTCCGCAGCTGGGAAGCAAAGCCTGTCGCCGCTTTTGCTGCAAAATACTGTGCCGTCACAGAGCTGATCAGTCCGATGATCCCCAGTCCGACCAGGAGCAGTCCCATTCGGAGCACATAGGAAATCTCCCCGTTCCCTATTCCTACATCGATCAGCTTCGCCATGACCAGAGGAACAAACAGCTCAAAAAGTGCCTCCAAGAGCTTAAACAGAGGCCCCAGGACACATTCCTTTTTGTAATCCGTGAGATATCGCAATAATGGTTTCATTCTGGAAGGAACCTCTTTTCCAGGCAGGTTACTTCCTGATACGGCACCTCGATCTCGATCACCTGGGAATCCTCCTTTGTCACTACTCCCGGGTTGCAAAGGATCCCGACTCCTGTTTCTGAAAAATACCAGGTATCATCAGTAAATACCTCCTCTGCCTTGTGTTCTAAATCCTCCAGAACCATATCCTGATAGCGTTCCTGCGAGAGTACCTCAATGACCTTTTGGGTGAAAAAACTCTTTGCCTCCCGCTCTGAGGTAAAGACATCTACCATCAAAAGCGGCAGCCCGGAAGTGGTATCAAAATTGTGGGCATAGGATGACGCTGTCAATCCGTCTTCTCCCGCATCTTTATAATCATCCCGTTCAATGCTGACGCAGTTCGCATCTACCCTGCCAATCTTATACTGTCTGCTGATTTCATGCCCCTGCCAATATTGAAGGGATGCTTCCTCCTGGATATCATATTCTTCCATACATTGATTTTTGAACTGTTTCCGGATCGGATCGTATTCTTTTTTTTCCTGATCGTAATAATCCTGAATGATTTTTTCTACTTCCTTGTTTTCCGGAAAAGAGACTTGCGGCAGGTTCTCTATAATTCGAAGAACGACTGCCTCTCCGCTTGTGACATTCTTTGAATAGTCCTTTAAGGTAATGACCGGCACTGGCTGTTTTTCTTCTATTTCCCCAGACACATCGGTCTGATCCGCAGTATCTGTCTGACCATTCTCTTCCGCCGGTATGCCTTCCTTAAGATTCTTCCCTCCACAGGCTGTCAGTAAACAGGCTCCCAGCAAAGCTGCCATTACTGCCATTCTTTTTTTCATTTTTTGTATCCTTCCTTTTTCGATTTTCTATGAATCATCAGCCTTTTCATTCCCGTCCTTTTATCGATTATCGACTTTTTCCGGATACAGATCGTGATGGAACAGCCGGTCTTCTGCCACCTTTTCCCATTTCGTTCCGGCTTTTCCATAATTACAGTATGGATCGATGGAAATCCCGCCCCGGGGCGTAAATTTTCCCCAGACTTCGATATATTTTGGATCCATCAGTTTGATCAGATCCTTCATAATCGTATTGACACAGTCTTCATGAAAATCTCCGTGATTTCGAAAACTAAATAAATAGAGCTTTAAGGATTTGCTCTCTACCATTTTTTCTGATGGAACATAAGAAATGGTAATTGTCGCAAAATCAGGCTGTCCCGTAATCGGGCAAAGACTTGTGAACTCCGGGCAGTTAAATTTGACGAAATAATCATTCTCCGGATGTTTATTTTGGAACGTCTCTAAAATCTCCGGTGCATAATCTGACGCATAAGCGACTCCCTGGTTTCCTAAGAGCTTTAGCCCTTCTTCTGTTCTGTTTTTTTCTTCTGACATTTTTTACCTCCTTTGCTGCGCCGGGTCTTTGACCCCATTCTTTTCAAACGCGGCAATCCGATCGATACAGGTCGCACAGACGCCGCATGGCTGTTCCCCTCCTTCATAACAGCTCCATGTCAGTTCATAGGGAACTCCCAATTCCAAGCCTTTTTTTACGACCTCTGCCTTGGTCCAGGATACGAACGGCGCCACAATTTTTAGCTGCTTTCCGCTTCCTTCATAGATTGCCTGATTCATCGCGTCATGGAAGCTTTGGCTGCAGTCCGGATAGGCACTTCCTGCCGCATCATCACTATGAGCCCCATAGTAGATTTCTTCACAGCCCTTGGAAATCGCAATGCTGGCCGCACTGGACAAAAACAGTCCATTCCGGAACGGAACATAGGTGGATACCGGTTTTCCCTCTGTTTTTTGAATCTGTTCCGCATAGGATTCCTTAGGAATCTCCTGATGAGAGTGCTCTAAGAGAGAGCAATCGCTGTATTCAAAAATTTTTGCCAGATCCAGGTGCAGGTGCTCTACCCCGTAATAATCCGCGATTTTTTCAGAAGCCTCCAATTCCTTGGTGTGCTTTTGTCCATAGGAAATGGACAATGCTGTTACATTTTCTTTTCCTGCTTTTTGAACAGCCATGGCCAGACAGGTCGTGCTGTCCACACCGCCGCTTGATAAGACTAAGATTTTCATTTTATTGTCCTTTCTATATTTAGCATGTTTTTCT
>CADBUD010000206.1 GCA_902797785.1 uncultured Lachnospiraceae bacterium | reverse complement strand
GTAGCCACATCCGTCGGTGTGATCCGATTTCCTGTCAGCACGGAGATCACATTCGCCATGGTCGTCGGTCCACATCCTCTGTGGCTGAACGCTCCGCTGCTTGACGCATCCTGTGTTCCATCTGCTGCGACCCAGTTGCGAAACTCTTCATCATACTGATAATAAAAGCATGGTGCAAAATATCCATTGTTTGCATTAGGAAGACCATTTTTCAAAAACAGCTCATCCGGCTTGGTCGGAAGACGATAAAACGCCTGGCCACTGACGCTCCGGATCTGACTGTCTGTCTGCTCTAAGACGGTGTCCTCTGTAAGAACCGTTTCCTGCGGCTGCGTCTGCTCCGCGGAAACCGTATTCTGCTCCATGAGCTGATTGTCTATATCAATCTCTGCTGCATTTTGATTTTCTTCTCCCACGGGAGAAGCCGCCTGCTCCTGAGGTTGTGATGGCTGGTCGTTTATCACCGATGCTTCCGGCTCTGCGGTCTGTTCCGTTTCCTGAACCGCCGAACGATTGTCCGTTTCTTTTTTGTTTTTTGTTTTATTTTCCTTTTCGGCCGGCTGTACCTCCTCTGCCGACGGATCCTGCTGCCCTGTTTCCTTTGCCGTATCGCTCTTTGGCTCTTCTGCCGGCTGCTGAACCGTTGTCTCTTCGGCCGTCTCTCCCTCTTTTACTGCCTCTCCTGTCACCGTTTCTTTTTCCGCATCCGCTGTAACGTTTTCTCCTAAAATTTCTACAGATGACACCAGATTTTGTGATGCTGCCAGGGTCTGCTCAGGTGAAACGAGTGTAACAGCCATCGCCAGACTCAAAAATAAGCTAATTCTCTTTTTCAATCGAAGGTAACCTCCTTTTACATATGATTTTTGTTCCAAACGCGTGGCGCTAAAAATGCCCTTCCTATTGCGTTTGTGTGTCCTCACTATATATTATAAAAAACATTTGTGTCATCTATGTGAAATCATGTCTCAATCATATTTCCCAACGATGGATAGACCGGCGCCTCCTCCGGTCCCTCTTTTCCGTATAGATCCAGCCGTTTGATGGCATAATCGGTAAAGTTGTAGGTTTCTCCAGCTGCTTTACAAAGGGCTTCCAGGACCAGGTTCGGCTTAATATTTACGGCGCTTCCCGCAGCAAGTTTGAGATGAAGCCTGGTATTTCCTGTCTGCTCTGCTTCCTCCTCCTGATAAGAAAACGGAAAGGAAAATGTTCCCCCCGGCTCTTTAAGCACCTCCACCAGATACAGATGTGGCCTGATATCCAGCTCTTTTTCCCCTTTTTTCGTCTTTTTTACAACAATGATTTCCTGATGCTCTTCCAAAAAATTCTTAATAAAAGCCTCAAGCTCATCAAATTCATTGGGCAGGGGGGCTTTGTTTCGAATCCCGATTTCATATTCTGCCATCGCTACGGCAGACATCGAATTTGGTGCATCCTCTGCGATCTTCCCATAATCCATCACCCAAACGCCCTCTGCCATGACTGCGTTCAGCCTGTTCAACGCTTCTTCTTTGGGGAGCAGGGTCTCTGTTTCCATGTCGAAATATTCCCCGCAGCTTTCTACCCCAACGCCCAGAGGCTGCGCAAAGGACATAATCTGATGGGGGCTATAACCGGTAGAATAACAAATATCAATTTCCGCGCGGCGCATAGCTTTTTGAAAATACCGCATCATATCCAGATGACCTATAAATTTCATCATTCCCCATTTAGCAAACCGCACTCTTATCTTCAAAGCAAACTCCTCCTCCGAATTTCATCGCTCCGCAGCCGGCGCAGCCGCTCCTGCAGTTTTTTGTCACACGTTCAGATTGCGCCGTCTCCCATTCCCGCCATAAAAACTCTTTTGTCACGCCACAGTCAATAAAATCCCAGGGAAGGATTTCCTCATAGGATCGTTCCCTCGTCGTATAGAAATCGACATCTACCTTCATTTCCTCAAAGGTCTCAAGCCAGAGGGAATAATGAAAGCTCTCGGACCAGGAATCATACAGGCATCCCTTCTCATAAGCTCGCAGCAGAACCTTTCCGAGTCTGCGGTCTCCCCGCGCCAAAATCCCTTCTAAAATGGTGACATCCGCTTCGTGCCAATTGTATTTCATGCTCTTTTTATTCAACTGCTCCTTGATCGTGTCATTGACGTTCTTGGCGCGCTCTAAAAATTCTTCTTTGGTACACATCCGCACCCACTGAAATGGCGTGAACGGTTTTGGTACAAAAAATGACGTACTGACCACGATCTGGCATTTTCCGTTTCTTTGATCCTTGGGAATCTCATAATATCTCTCTGCAATCTTTTCCGCCAAATATGCAATGTTTTTTCTGTCTTCGAGCGTTTCTGTCGGAAGCCCCAGCATGAAATAGAGCTTCACCCTGTTCCATCCTCCCTCGAACGCCTCACCCGCTCCATGAAGAATGACTTCTTCCGTCAAACCTTTGTTGATCACATCTCGAAGCCTTTGAGAACCTGCCTCCGGCGCAAAGGTCAGGCTGCTTTTTTTTACATCCTGCACCTTGCTCATGACATCCAGAGAAAAGGCGTCAATCCGAAGCGACGGGAGGGAAATATTGACTCTCTGCTTGGAACATTCTTCGATCAAAAAGTCTACCAGCTCCGGCAGTTTGGTATAATCGCTTGAGCTTAATGAACTTAGAGAGATTTCCTCATGCCCCGTATTTTTCAGCATGACCTTTGCATAATGTTTTAGGACTTCGACATCCCTCTCACGTGTCGGCCGGTAAAGCATCCCTGCCTGGCAGAACCGGCAGCCCCTGATACACCCTCTCAAAATTTCCAGAACGACACGATCCTGTGTCACCTTGATGAAGGGAACCACCGGCTTTTCCGGATAGCAAATATCGGAAACATCCATAGCGATCTGCTTTGTCACGGTTTTTGGCACATCCGGGTATTTCGGTTCAAAGGAGGCGATGGTTCCGTCCTCATGATAAGTCACCTCATACAGACTGGGAACATAAATGCCGGAAATTCCCGCGACCGCCCTTAAATATTCCTGCCGGCTTTTTCCCATCCTGCGGTATTCTTTATAGAGATCGAGCACCTCATGATACACCGTTTCTCCCTCTCCAATATAAAAAAAGTCAAAAAAATCTGCCAGAGGTTCCGGATTATAGCTGCATGGACCTCCTCCCATCACAAGGGGATGCTCCCATGTCCGCTCCTTGGAAAACATCGGAATCTGAGCCAGATCTAAAATCTGAAGCACATTGGTATAGCACATCTCATACTGAAGCGTGATTCCCAGAAAATCAAGGTCTTTTACCGGCTGCTGGGTCTCTAGCGTAAAGAGAGGAATCTGCTCTTCTCTCATGATCTGATCCAAATCAAGCCAGGGAGAATAGACCCTTTCACAATAAGTATCCTCTCTCCGGTTGAACATATCGTATAAAATCTGAATCCCCAGATAGGACATACCGATTTCGTAGACATCCGGAAAGCACATGGCCATACAGATGTCTACGTTATTTTTTTCTTTTACGATGCTGTTGATCTCATTTCCTATGTAACGTGCCGGTTTTTCGATTTTCATTAAAATTTCATCAGATAAAGCTGGTTTTTGCATTTTAGTTTCCTATTCTGTCACTATCCCCGTCCTGCTAAAAACATGGCCTGGGATGTTTTATTTGTCTATGAGCAAAATGGCAAGTCATTTCGTTCATGCGTCTAGCATACTGCGGTAAAAGCAGCTGCGGTTTCCGGTGTGGCAGGCTGCCCCGACCTGTTCGACCTTGGCTAAGATCGTATCGTTGTCGCAGTCGAGATACAATTCCTTTACATACTGAAAATGTCCGGAGGTCTCTCCTTTGATCCAGAGCTCCTTGCGGCTGCGGCTATAGTAGGTCATTTTTCCCGTCTTTAGGGTATGCTCATAGGCCTCCTGATTCATATATGCCATCATCAGGACTTCTCCGTTTTCTGCGTCCTGTACAATGGCCGGAACCATCCCATCCGTATTGTATTTAAACTCCTGCCAGGTAAATTTTGCATTTAATGTCATATCTTCCATCGTTTTCTCCTTTATGTATGATTCAGCGGTCAAAAGTCTTTCTCCACGACAAGCTCGCTTGTCGGTGGAGAGAAGACTTTATGACCGTCCACGATATGAGCAAGAAGTGGGGCGAAGCCACATAAAATTGCGAATATCGTGGAGAAATCATGTGTCTGACAATTACGATTCAAAACGTACATGAATCGAATTGGCATGCGCCGTCAGCTGCTCTGCCTTGGCAAAGCGTTCAATGTCTTCATGCACTGCTTCTAAGGCCTGCCTGGAGTACGAGATAATGCTGGATTTTTTGATAAAATCATCCACGGAAAGCGGTGAGAAGAACTTCGCCGTTCCATTCGTTGGAAGGATGTGATTTGGTCCCGCGAAATAATCTCCCAATGGCTCTGAGGAATACTCTCCAAGGAAGATAGCTCCGGCATTTTTGATTTTTGTCATGGTCTCAAACGGATTCTTCGTCACGATTTCCAAATGCTCCGAAGCAATCTCATTTGCTGTCCGAATCGCCATTTCCATGGTATCTGCCAACAGAATATATCCGTAATTTTCCAGTGATTTTTCCAGAATATCCTTTCTAGACAGCTCCTTGACGAATTGATCTACCTCTTTGGAGACCTGTTCTGCCAAAGCCTGGCTTGTCGTAATCAAAATGGCGGAGGCCAGCTCATCATGCTCTGCCTGAGAAAGCAGATCGGCTGCGACATACCTTGGATTTGCTGTTTCATCGGCTAATACCAGAATTTCACTTGGTCCGGCAACCGAATCAATGCTGACATTTCCGTAAACTGCCTTTTTGGCCATTGCTACATAAATATTTCCCGGTCCGACGATCTTATCTACCTTGGGTATACTTTCTGTCCCGTAGGCTAAGGCTGCAATTGCCTGTGCTCCTCCCACACGGTAGATTTCATCTACTCCGGCCTCTTTTGCTGCGACCAATGTATTTGGATTTACTTTTCCATCTGCTCCGCAAGGAGTCGTCATAACGATTTTTTCCACGCCGGCGACCTTGGCCGGAATGACATTCATCAGTACAGAGGACGGATAGGCTGCTTTTCCTCCCGGAACGTAGACCCCTGCTTTGGCAATCGGCGTAATCTTTTGTCCTAAGATGCTTCCATCCGGTTTGGAGTCGAACCAGCTCGTGCGGAGCTGCTTTTCATGATATTCACGGATATTGGAAATGGCCTTTCTCATGACCTCCAACAGCTTTTCATCTACCTCCTGATACGCTGCCTGCAGCTCTTCGTCTGTCACCCTTACATTTTCTGCGTTTAAATCTGCACGATCAAATTTCCTGGTATATTCAAATAAGGCTTCGTCCTTCCTGGCTCTGATCTCTGAAATGATCTCAGCCACAGCAGCTTCCTGCTCCGGATACTGTGACGGACTTCGTTTTAATAATTCTTCTAAAAGATTCGCAATAGATTCTTCTGTTAATTTTACAGTACGCATCTCTCTTCTTCCTTCTTTCTACCGTTTTTTAATCTTCAAGTTCTTATTTTGTGCCTGTTCATGGTTTCTTTATCGTAAACGTATTTACGATAAAACAACCTCCCTTAATTTGGTGATCAGCTCCTGAATCCTCTCATGCTCCATCCGCATGCTCACTGGATTTACTACCATACGGGCAGAGAGCGGACAGATTTCCTCTAAGACCTCCAGTCCATTTTCGCGGAGTGTCGAGCCGGTCTCTACAATATCCACGATCACATCAGAAAGTCCTACGATCGGTGCCAGCTCAATAGAACCATTCAGCTTGATCATTTCAATGGTCTGATGTTTTTTGTTGTAAAAATAATCCTTGGCAATCCTTGGATATTTTGTGGCAACCCGGATCATCTCATGATGCTTTAGGACTTCTCTGGCCTCATGAGGTCCACAGACACACATACGGCATTTTCCGTAATCCAGATCCAGTACTTCATAGATTTTCCGGTCCTCCTCCAAAATCGTATCTTTTCCAACGACGCCAATATCCGCCGCGCCATATTCAACATAAGTAGGGACATCCGGTCCTTTTGCCAAAAAGAAACGAAGCTTTAACTCCTCGTTGACAAAAATCAGCTTTCTGGTATCCTTATCCTTCATCTCTTCGCAGGTAATCCCAATCTGTTCAAAAAGCTCCATCGTTTTTTTCGCAAGACGCCCTTTTCCAAGAGCAAATGTTAAATATCTCATACCGTCCGTCCTTCCTCTGTTCCATCCATGTGTATGATTCCCAGTTTTTCTACTCCATTTCTTTTCGCAAAGGCAAGATAATCCTCTATAGTCTTATCCTCTGCCATCAGGATCAGTTCCACCCGCTCTCCGTTCTTCCGATAATTCGCCGCTGCGAGAATCGCCTCTTTTCTGGCTTCCTTTTGATATAACAAAATCCGCTCCTTTTTCGCGGTTTCAATTTCGTTCTTCTGGCGGATCAGTGCCAGGAGAAGCTGGTCGATCTGGATCGTACAGCCGACGGCAGCAGAATCCTTTCCAAAATGGGACAAAAGCGTATCGTATCTTCCTCCCTTCGCGATTGGCTCTCCAACTTCATAGGTATAGGCCTGAAACGTAATTCCGGTATAATAATTGTATTTGCTCAACAATCCAAGATCGAACGTAATATAGCGTTCTACCTGATAATACTTTAGAATCTCATACAGTTCCTTTAATCTTTTCAGGGCATGATGGACTCTTTCCTGCTCTGACATATTTTGAATTTCTAAGATGCGGTCTAATCCACCGAATAATTCCGGGATTTTTAAGAATGCTTTTTTTCTCTTTTCCTCTACCCCGGCTTCCTCTAAAAGAGCCTCTGCCGCAATGATATTTTTGTTGCTGATCTTTTCCCGGAGGGCATACTCTGTCTCTTCGCTCAGGCCTGCCTCCTCCGCAAGGCCTTTGAACACCTCGACCTGACCGATTGAGACCTGAAAATCCCTGCACCCACAGGCAAGCAGCGCCTGTATGACAAATGCGATCAGCTCCGCATCCGCATCTACCGACGCGTCCCCGATCAGCTCCGCACCGATCTGTGTCGTTTCTTTCAGCCTTCCCTGGAGACTTCCCCCATTGAGAAAGGTATTTCCCAAATAAGAAAAACGAATCGGCAGCTCCTCCTCCATATAATATTTGGAGGCACAGCGCGCAATGGAAGGCGTCATATCCGGACGAAGGACTAAGGTATTTCCTTCCCGGTCAAAAAATTTATATAATTCCCTGGATGGGGTCGTTCCGATTTCTCTGCTGAAAATATCAAAAAACTCAAAGGTCGGAGTCTGGATTTCATGATATCCATAGAGGCTCAAAAGATGCAGTACTTTTTCCTGAATGGCTTTCTTTTTTTCGAACTCTTCCCCGTAAAGATCTCGCACCCCTTCCGGTGTATGTAGTAATCTCTGCTGCATAATGTTTGTTCGCGGATGCACAGTTCCTTGAATCCTTGAACTTCCTCCTTTTCTCTTTCTACGATTTCCCGTGTTCTTTATCATAATACTTTTTCCCTAATTTGTCACTTGTTTTTTACGCTTCCCTGTTCAAAAGATCTTTTTGCAGCATTTTCAGGTAGGGAACGATTCCTCCCATTCCTTCCATGAAGTATTCTTCTTTTGTCTCTTCCATCCGAAAACTCTTTCGTCCTCCCTGCTTTGCTCTCTCCCAAAAATAATCCAGCTGTTCAAAGGTAAGATAGTAGAACCGGTTTCTCATGACATAAAAAATGAGCATGAACGCAACACCGCCCTGTTTTTCAAAATCTCTCATGAATTCGACCTGATGCTCGTGAATGTTCTGAAGGGGGAAAGTGTCCGTCCGGCACTCTTTGGCATCAAAACAGACCGGGACTCCCTGTACTGCGCCTATGTAATCGACGGTACTTTTCTGTTCGAAATATGCTAATGTGATTCGTCTGGATTCTTTGTCAATCTGAACAGGGGTGATGGGGGTAGGCACCTTCTGAATCAGAGCCAGACCCTTTTCTCTGTATTTTTCATTCGTCCGATTGATCAGTTCTTCCAGGGTCGAGCCCCGAAGACCTCTTGAATTCCATGTCGCCATTTATTTTCTCCTGTTATTGCTCAAAGTATAAAAAATCTTTTGGAAGATTCCCACAGATTTTCTTTCCTGATAAATAGGAAAACTGACCGGACAGCTCTGGGAACTCGATGCGGTAGGAATGCAGCAGCTGTCTTTGGATTCCTGCCTTTTTTTGAAATTCCGCATTGATTTTTTCATCCCCATATTTTTTGTCTCCGATAATCGGAGTTCCTTCAGATGCCAGATGCGCCCGGATCTGATGCGGTCTCCCTGTAATCAGCTCCACTTCCAACTCCGTCACCCCATCCCTATACCACAACGACTTATATCTGGTCCGAATCGTTTTAGCTCCCTCGAACTCCCTTTTTTTTACCACGACCTGATTCTTCGTTTCATCCTTCCAAAGAAATCCTTTCATGTCATTTCGTTTTTTGACTTCTCCCGCCACGATACAACGGTAAAATTTTCGGACTTCTCTTTTTTTTATAATCTCGGAAAGAAACTGGGAACCGGCAAGAGATTTTCCTGCCATAAGAAGACCACTGGTATTCCGGTCTAATCGATTACAGACTGCTGGAACAAAGGTATTCAACTGCTCATAGGTTATTTTTTTTGTATCCAGCAGATAAGTAATCAAAAATTCACCGGCAGAAAGATCCTGTGGATTTGCTTTTTGGGACAGCATTCCCGCCGGTTTATCAAAGATCAAAATATCTTCATCCTCATAAACAATCTGAATCTTTTCCTTTCTTTGGCGAAGCCTTACCGCCTCCCGAATCGGTCTAAAGATGGCCTCTTGATCTTGGCTTCCCATAAAATGGTCAAAGGTCTCTTCTGACAAAAAGAACGTAATCGTATCCCCGCACATGACATGTTCTTTTCCTGTCGCCTTTTTTCCATTGAGCGTAATATTTTTCTTTCGCAGCATTTTATAGCAAAAGCTCATCGGAGCATCTTTTAAAATTTTACAAAGAAGCTTATCCAATCTCTGTCCTGCTTCATTTTTTTGTACTATGACCTGTTTCATTTTTTCTCTCCTCAACGTCCCCTTCTTTTTTATTTTTAATAAGATAAAGCTCCCAAAAGTCCCAGGACAGCCTGCTCTTCCCGTTCCTTTCTCTCATGGTCGGAAAGTTTGTCATTCATTTCATCCAGACGTTCTAAAAATTCTGGGAGCGACTTATAGATTTTTATTGTATTTCCCTCATACTTATTGCTTTTTAATATGTTTTTTATGTATTCCACACATTGTTTTTCTTCCATATCCTGCTGTGTGGTAAACAGGCAGATCGTCTTTTGACAAACAGCTGCCGCCTGAATCGGATACTCCTTTTTTTCTGTAGTGATCACATAGTCAAAACCCAAAAGAAGCGTTCCCGCATGCTCCATGATCTTGTCGAACGCCGTGCGGTCAAAGGTATGGTAACGGAACAGGACCACATAGGAAATCAAGGCCTTCGCTGCCGGAAGCACCCCCACCACAGCAGCTACCGTCAATACATTCAATCTGGTTTTATAAATCAAAACTCCGGTTCCAAAAATCAGACCTACGATGGCGAACAAAATCATCGTCCATAACAGCTGCCTCTTTTTTTTCGCGTCAATATATCCATAAGCACCTTTGGAAATTTTTAAGAATTCCATTTACGTTTCTCCTTCTTAGATTCGTTGTTTCACGCCAACAAGGATAGGGAAACGCTGATTAAAGCGTTTCCCGCGCGGAATCCACAGGCACGAAGTGCCATTCCTATGTGGATTCCTGCGCATCCTGCCGG
>CADBUD010000205.1 GCA_902797785.1 uncultured Lachnospiraceae bacterium | reverse complement strand
TCATCATCAGTAAGCTTCTAAATCCATTAAGCAACGTCACCGGTAAGATTACTGATCTAAGCAATGGTGATTTTACCTCTACCATTGCTCTAGATGGAAATGATGAAATAACTACCCTTGGTGAACAATTAAATGGCTACATTACCCGTATGAAGGATATGCTTTTCCATTTGACAGATATTGCAAATGACATGAATCAAAGCGCAGAGGAGTGCTACAATATTTCCCATGAGTTAAATAATTCCAGTACGTCACAAAGTAATTCTATCGATCGGCTCAATCAAACTCTAAGCGGAATGAATGAATCCATTGATGATATTGCAAATGCCGCCACTGAACTGGCCTCTATTTCTTCCGACCTTTCCAATAATTCAGAGCAAGTCAAACAACTTTGCATTGAAACAATGAAATCATCTGAAGATGGAAGAAATGAAATGAAGGGTATGACACAAAGCGTTAGCACATTGAACCAGACCATTGAGGATCTGATTGATATCATACATTTAACAGGAGAAACAGTCGATCAAATAACAGGAATTACGGGAACTATCAGTGATATTTCCTCTCAGACTAATTTATTGTCACTCAATGCTTCTATTGAAGCGGCGCGGGCTGGAGAAATGGGAAAAGGCTTTGCTGTTGTTGCTAATGAAGTAGGTGCTCTTGCCAATCAATCTTCTGAAGCCACAGAGCACATCAGTGAGCTCGTAGATACCATAACCAGAAACATAGTAGAAATCAATAATAAAGCCGATATATGCATGAAAGATATGAAAAAATGCTTATCTGTAGTGGAACGATCCAATACTTCCTTTGATAACATTTGTGAAGATATTACAAAAGCCACAAATGCAATTGGAGGTATTGCCGATGGAGTCAACCGAATCAATGATGTAGCTTCTAATAACGCGGCAGTCACTGAGGAACAGGCAGCTACGATTAGTCAGATTCTGCAGCTCAGCGAATCCATAGTAGAAGATAGCAATACCATCTCTGGAGAAACGGATCATTTATCCACTATATCAGAGAAAATCAACAGCTTCTCGGGAGTTATTACAGATGATCTACACAATTTTACGTTAGAAAAATAAATGTTCTATTGATACATTATTACTATTTGAAGCAGGAAAATTTGATAATAAAGATATATTAAAATGTGTATTATTTCCTGGATATTATATAACAGGGTCGCTTACCAGGCGACCTTGTTTTTTTCTTTTATTGTATAATGACATCAACAGAAAACAACGGGCGCTAAATTAAATATGACCGACAGGGCATTTTTCAACTCTATACGCTTTTGGTGTGGTGTAAAGGATTGATAGAAGTGATTTTTATTTTGGACAGAAGCGGATCTATGAATGGCCTAGAAGATGATATCATTGGAGGATTTTAGACCGATTATTTCATCATTTTATTCTTGTGAAAGGTTATCATTTCTGATAGAATAACCTTATAAAAAAACAATTTATTGTAAAAAATATATATGTGAGGAGCAAAATTCAAATGATGGACGAATTTCAATTTAATCAATTTGCAGAAAAATTAAAATCCATTGAGATTGTGCCAACCCCTGCTCAGATCGACCAATTTCAGAACTATTATCATCTTCTTGTGGAATGGAATCAAAAAATCAATCTTACTGCTATTACAGAATTAAGTGATGTCATTTTAAAGCACTTTTTAGATTCTGTTATCATATCACGCTATGTTGATCTTTCAAAGATTCATTCCTGCATTGATATTGGAACTGGTGCCGGCTTTCCAGGAATTCCTCTTGCTATTCTCTATCCGGAAATTCAATTTACCCTATTGGATTCTTTAAATAAACGTATTACCTTTTTAAATGAAGTAATTCATACTTTAAATTTAAATAATGTCCATGCTTTTCATGGAAGGGCAGAAGAGTACGCAGGAAAAGAAATGTTTCGAGAGTCCTTTGATTTATGTGTATCTCGCGCAGTTTCTAAATTATCTGTTTTAGCAGAATATTGTATTCCATATATAAAAAAGGATGGACTTTTTGTTTCTTATAAAGCAGAACATGTAGAAGATGAATTGGCTGATTCCAAGCATGCCATTTCTCTTTTAGGCGGAAAAGTTGTTAAAGTTCCATCTTTTTCATTATTTGATT
>CADBUD010000204.1 GCA_902797785.1 uncultured Lachnospiraceae bacterium | reverse complement strand
GTCAGAACGCTCGCAGATTCCACATATTCACAAAGCTGGGGATCCAGCTGGATCACCCCGATATTGGACAGACTCGTCGTACTCTTTTGTAACGTCATTTCGTTCGCGGAGCGAAGCACTAAGTCTTTGATCACGACCGGCGCAATTTTACAGAACCAGTTCTTTTCCAATGCCATCATTTTATTGACCCGCTCTAAAATCTTTTCTTTTTCCAGGTTTTCTTTTAACTGTGTATTGACCTTGGAAAGGATCTCCTCCAGAGTGTCTTCCCTGGAACGAAACTGATAGGCGACCGCTGTCATCCCAAAATAATTCATGGAAGAATACGATTTAAAATAACTCCGCAGATCGACCGGAATCTCTATTTTTATATATTTTTCCATGTCGGATGATTTTAATTCATCCTGAAAGGACTGAATCAGCACGGCAATCAAAAGCCCGGTCAGCGTCGTCTGATACTGATGCGCCAGGGCAAGAACCTCCTTTACGTTCATATGGCACTCCAAAAACCGGGTCTGCTGATGATATTTTCTGCCCTTATACCGATAGACCGGCTGCTTTTTCTTCTTTTCTTTTTTGGTCTTTCCGTTTTTTTGGTAATACTTGTCAAAGCTGTTCTCCGACTTTTCCTGCGCGGATTTATTTTCCTTTGCCACGTCCAGACTCAAGCTATAGCGAAGTTTTATGTAATTTGCCAAAAGCAGCTTGAAAAATTCCACGCTTCCTCTTCCATCGGACAGAATATGCGAGACCTCTAAGCTGATCTTTCTTCGATAATAGGTCACCCGGTACAACAGATGCTCCGAACTCTGATACAGCTTATGACAGACCGGAAGATGTTCCTCTTTTACCTCCTCGATCTGATTGGATTCTTCTAAATAATACCAGAACAAGCCTTTTTTTAGATTGACATTAAAATTCTTGAACACCTCAACGGTCTGCTCTAATGCCCGTTGAAGCACCTGCCGGTCGATTTCTTCTGTCAGCACTGCCGAATACCGGAAAACTCTCGGGGTACTGGTATTCTTTACTGCTGCATAAAACTTGGCGGCATTATCCAGCCGATACCATTTTTTATATTTCATCCTTCTGCACCTGTCTTATTTTATTTCTATCCCTCTTCGAAACTGTTCCAGCATATCATCGACGGGATTTCCCTTCCGGTCCCAGATACTCCAGCCCCAGCATCGTGATGTCATCGAACTGCGGAGCATTTCCCACGAACAGTTCAATTTCCTCCCGAATCGCAGGCAGCAGTTCTGTCACCTTCTTCTTCGTATTCCGGTTCAGTGCCTCCATCATGCGTTCTGTACCGAAGAGTTCTTCCGAACGGTTCGTGGCCTCCGGTACACCATCCGTATACACAAAAAGAAAATCTCCCGGATGCAGCTCGAACGGATGCTCCCGAAAGCGGATCCCCTCCATGGTGGCGACCGCCGGGGAATGCCGGTATTTGACCAGCTCGAATTCTCCTCCGGCACGTTTGCACACCGGATGCTCATGACCGGCATTCGCCGCCGCTCCCTTTCCTGTAGAAAGCTCCAAAATGGCTGCCCAGACCGTTACGAACATTTCTTCCTGCTGTCCCTCCAAAAGCTGACGGTTCACATTCTCCAGTGCCTCTGCCGGGCTGTCTCCATCCTGTAAGCGATTCTTGATCAGGGCCTTGGCAATCATCATGAACAGCGCCGCCGGAACTCCTTTGCCGGATACGTCTGCAATGACCAGTGCCAGATGGTCGGAATCTGTCATAAAGAAATCATAGAAATCCCCGCCTACTTCTTTTGCCGGATTCATGAGCGCGAACAGCTCAAACTCAGTCCGTTCCGGATAGGGAGGAAACACATGGGGCAGGACATTTTCCTGAATCGCCGTCGCCATGGCAAGATCCCGGTCCGCCGCCGCTTTTTCCCTTCCCTGATTGATATTGATCACACAGTACATGAACAGCATGACCTGCATGATGACCCCATAGCTGATGGAAAGCCCATAGATCGCCGCCGTAAAAACTCCAACGGCAGACGGAGCAATCACATAGAGCAGCAGGATAACAAATTGATAAAAGGACAGCTTCTTTCTGCGCCGCAGGATCAAAGCGATTGTCACAACAGAGGTTACCAGCGCATAGATCATAGAAATCAAATACCAGCGGCTGCGCATATAGACCCCGTCGGCATCAACGGTAAAATAAAATCCGGCAAAAAGATTGAGAATTCTCATAAGAATCGTCACGATCAAAAGATACTGCATCAGCTTTCCCAATCCCCGCACCAGCTTACCGTCCACTTTTAAAATAGAGACCACATACAGCCAGAAAAAGAAGGATTCAATCGGCATGCACATATAATAGAATGTATTATCGATCAGATTGATCCATCGAAGCTTCGGTACTTCATTGACCAGCCATGCCACCAGGTCAAAGAATAGACCGGCATAGGTGACATTTAACAGATACAGAAAATATCTTTGATCTGTCCGTGTCTTTTGTACATCGATCAGGCAGCACACGAACAGGATATATCCCATCAGCATCCCGAACAGATCGACGCCGATATTGATCAGATAGACCGGTTTTAAATTT
>CADBUD010000203.1 GCA_902797785.1 uncultured Lachnospiraceae bacterium | reverse complement strand
GAGGAGGTTGTATGAAAGACGGATTTATTAAGGCAGCCGTGGTCACACCGGAGCTTAAGGTGGCAGATACGGAATTTAACACAGATAAAATCATCGAAGCAATTCATACCGCATCGAATGAGGGCGCAAAGCTTCTGGTTTTTCCGGAGTTATGTCTTACCGGCTATACCTGCAGTGATCTGTTCTGGCAGGATACACTGCTGCTGGGAGCACAGGAAGGACTAGAGCGGATTCGGCTCGCCTCAGAAGGGGTGGATGCGATTATTTTTGTGGGTCTTCCGATGGTGATCAAAGGAAAGCTGTATAATGTTGCGGCCGCCGTCAGCGGGGGCAGAATTCTTGGACTTGTTCCCAAGACGCATCTGCCGAACTATTCGGAATTTTATGAAAAACGTCATTTCACAAGAGCACCAAAAAAAGGAGAATTTCTTACAATCAAAGGAGAGAAGGTTCCGTTTGGAACCAGGCTGCTGTTTCAATGTAAACAGATGCCGGCACTTACAATCGCAGCAGAGATTTGTGAGGATCTTTGGGCACCAGATCCGCCCAGTACGGAGCATGCCAGAGCGGGAGCTGTTCTGATCGTCAATCTTTCTGCCAGTGACGAAGTGATCGGAAAGGCGGCATATCGGAGAGATCTGGTCCGGGGACAGTCCGGAAGACTTCTTTGCGGATACCTCTATGCGAGCAGTGGAGAGGGAGAGTCTACGACGGATCTGGTCTTTGGCGGACATGATCTGATCGCGGAAAATGGAAGCCTGTTGGCAGAGTCAAAGCGGTTCTGCAATGGAATAATTTACGCTGACCTTGACATTCACCGCCTGGCATTTGAACGCAGAAGAATCACGACCTTTGAACCGCTCTCAGAGGAGGAAAGCTATGAGATCCGGGAATTTTCTTTAAAATGGGAAGAAACAAAGCTGAACAGAAGCTTTGCAAAGCATCCCTTCGTGCCGTCGCAGCTTGCCGACCGGAACAGCCGCTGTGAGGATATTTTATCCATTCAGACCATGGGACTGAAGAAACGTCTGGTACATACCGGCGCAAAAAAAGCAGTGATTGGAATTTCCGGAGGATTGGATTCAACGCTGGCACTACTTGTGACAGTCCGTGCATTTGATGCCTGTGGCCTGGATAAAAAAGGAATCCTCAGTGTGACCATGCCGTGCTTTGGGACGACAGACCGGACCTATCAAAATGCCGTGAAATTATCAGAAAAGCTCGGGGTGACATTGCTTGAAATTCCAATCCGGGATGCTGTGAACCAGCATTTTAAAGATATCGGGCAGGAGGAAACAAATCTGGACGTGACCTACGAAAATGCTCAGGCAAGGGAGCGGACCCAGGTGCTGATGGATCTGGCAAATAAGGAGAATGGTCTGGTCATCGGAACAGGAGATCTTTCGGAGCTTGCCCTGGGCTGGGCGACGTATAACGGAGATCATATGTCAATGTATGGGGTCAATGCCTCCGTACCAAAGACCCTGGTGCGCCATCTGGTTCGCTATTATGCGGATGTCTGTGGAAAAGAAGAACTAAAGCACCTGCTCCTGGATGTTTTGGATACCCCGGTCAGTCCGGAGCTTCTACCGCCATCAGAGGGAGAAATCAATCAAAAGACAGAGGACATTGTCGGACCGTATGAGCTGCATGATTTCTTTCTTTATTACATGCTGCGCCTTGGCTTTCCGCCGAAAAAGATCTTCCGGATCGCATTACAGACCTTTGAAGGAGACTATTCCGGAGAAGAGATTCTAAAGTGGGAAAAGAATTTTTATCGCCGTTTCTTTGCACAGCAGTTCAAACGATCCTGTCTCCCGGACGGACCCAAGGTCGGAACGGTGGCAGTTTCTCCAAGGGGAGACCTAAGGATGCCAAGTGACGCCAGCTATAAGATCTGGAAAAACGAACTGGATGAAATGTGAGTGGTTGACAGCACTGGCATCCGACAACTTTATCTAGGTGTGAACTTGATGGGATAGGAGAAGAAAAATGAAAAAGAAAAAAACAGGAAACCTGTTGATGGCATGGCTGGTGGCTTGTCTTTGCCTCCTTTGCACGGCATGCGGCGGATCGGGTGGAAGTACAGCAAAACAGGTGGCAGGAGATTCATATTCCTCCTACAATTCGACCAATGATGGAGCTGTTTATGAGAACAGCTGGGAGGATAATGCAAGCGACGCAGCACAGGATGATGCGAATGCTGAATATGATGAGGAGGTCTATGAGGATGACGCTTCCTCTGGCGCGCCGGCAGAAGGAAAAGAAACGGTATCAGAGGAAAACGATTCCGCCTCCAATCGAAAGCTGATCAAAACAGTAAATATGGTGGTAGAGACCCTCGAATTTGACAAGCTGATTTCAAGTATCCGAAGCCAGACCGAAGCCCTTGGCGGCTATATTGAAAATTCGAACGTCTATGGGACGGATTACTATGGAGAGGGCAGTAAAAGCGCAAGCTTTGTTGTTCGTATCCCGGAAAAGAATCTAAGCAAATTTACCAATAAGATCAATGATGTCGGGAATGTTACGCAGAATGAAGAGCATGTAGATGATGTTACCCTGAACTACGTAGATGTCCAAAGCCATATTGCTTCCCTGCGTGAGGAGCAGAAACGGTTAAATGAGCTGGTAGCACAGGCGGATAATCTGGATGATATCCTCCGGTTGGAAAGTGAGCTGACGCAGATCCGGTATGAGCTTGAAAATTATGAGTCCCAGAAACGGGTATATGATAACCAGATCGATTTTAGTACGGTGAATCTGAATATCCGGCAGGTAAAGGAAATGACAGAGCCGGAACCGGAGGAAGAACCGGGAGCGTTTGAGCGGATGACAGAGGGCTTCCTTAACAATTTGGGGCGTCTCGCCGAAGAATTGGTCGATCTGTCAGTCTATCTGATCAGTTCCCTTCCTTATCTGGTATTTTATGGCCTGATTATTTTTGTGATCGTTCTTATCATCAAAAAGATCGGAAAGAAAAAAAGAATCAAACGTGAAAAATCCAGCAGGAATCCATCAGGAGAGGAGTATTTTGACGTTCTTCGTCCGGACGGAACCAAAACAGGGCGGACCAAGCGCCGGGACAAGGTTCACAGGGATGGAGACCTCCATGCGGGCGCTCATGTCTGGATCATCGGGGAAGAGCATGAGGATGGAAGCTTTGATGTACTCTTACAGCGCAGGTCTCAAACGAAGGATGCTTTTCCGGGATGTCTCGATGCCGCGTGTACAGGACATGTTGATGCCGGGGAGGAATTTCTGGGAGCGGCAGTCCGTGAGATCAAAGAGGAACTGAATCTGATGGTGTCACCAAAAGATCTGATGCCATTATTCCAGCAAAAAGTAGGCGGGGAGTATATCTTCCATGGCAAGCCATTCCGCAATAACGAGATCAATCAGGTCTATCTGCTCTCGAAGGAGGTTCCACTGGATACACTGAAGGTTCAGGAATCCGAAATCGAAGGGATGGAATGGAAAAATTCGAAAGAGGTACAAAAGGAGATCATGGAGGGTAATAAGGAATACTGCATCGGCAGATTCGAGATCGACCATGTAATCGAAGCAGTGGAAAAACAAAGGGAAAAGAAGATGTAGTTTTAAAAACCTTGTCCCGAAATATAAAAACAAGAAATTGTTAAAAAAAAATTAAAAATAAATGAATAATACGAAAAGCGATTGACAATTATTGGAAGTGGTAATATACTTTGAACGTCAATACATTTTTATTGGCTGAAATAAAGCCTAAAAATAAAAATAAAAAAGGAGAACGAGCAATGTTAGAAAGAGTTGTAGAAATCATTCAGGAGCAGTTAAACTTAGATGGAGTAGAGATTACCGCAGAGTCCAATTTCAAGGATGATCTGGGAGCAGATTCTTTGGATCTGTTCGAGCTTGTCAATGCCTTTGAGGATGAGTACGGTGTAGAAATCCCATCAGAGGATTTGGAGAATATCGCAACAGTAGGAGATATCATCGATTATATGAAGAATAAGGGCGTAGAAGCTTAATATGAAAACAAGACTGACAGAACTTTTAAAGACAGAATATCCCATCATCCAGGGCGGCATGGCATGGGTGGCAGAGTATCATCTTGCGGCTGCAGTATCCAATGCAGGAGGTCTGGGATTGATTGGGGCGGCGAGCGCGCCGGCGGAAATCGTGCGGGAGCAGATCCGGGAGGCGAAAAAGCTGACGGATCGTCCTTTCGGGGTCAATGTCATGCTGATGAATCCAAATTCTGACGCAGTGGCAGAGATCATCGTTGAGGAAGGGGTTCCTGTCGTGACGACGGGAGCCGGAAATCCTGGTAAATACATGAAGCTCTGGAAAGAACACGGAGTGACCGTGATTCCGGTCGTGGCAAGTGTGGCGATGGCTCGTATGA
Source organism: uncultured Lachnospiraceae bacterium (assembly GCA_902797785.1). GTDB lineage: Bacteria > Bacillota > Clostridia > Lachnospirales > Lachnospiraceae > RUG14305. The sequence continues at coordinate 8,735 of CADBUD010000203.1, read as the reverse complement.
TGGAAAAGAGCGGCGCGGATGCTGTTGTTGCGGAGGGAACCGAGTCCGGAGGACATATTGGCCAGCAGACGACCATGGCACTTGTTCCGCAGGTCGTGGATGCCGTAGAGATTCCGGTCATTGCAGCCGGAGGCATTGCGGATGGCAGAGGCTTTGCGGCAGCATTGATGCTGGGAGCAGAGGGAGTCCAGATGGGAACACGCTTTGTGACCGCAAAAGAATCGATCGTGCATGAAAACTATAAAGAGAAGATTTATAAGGCCAAGGACATTGATTCAGCCGTTACCGGACGTTCTACCGGGCATCCGGTTCGGTGTATCCGGAACAAAATGACCAAAGAATATCTTCGCATGGAGAGCGAGGGGGCGACGCTGGAAGAGCTTGAGCAGCTGACCTTAGGTTCTCTCCGAAATGCAGTGATTGACGGAGATGTCGTCAATGGAACGATCATGGCGGGTCAGATTGCCGGACTGATCAAAGAGGGAGCATCCTGTCAGGAAATCCTGGAAGAAATCATGGGGGATGCAGAGCAGTTACTTAAAAAATACGCAGAATAAAGAAATGACGATGGGAATGCAGGAAAATTTGACAAAATGACATAAAGAATCGCATATGCATGGCATGGGCGAACGAGATAGAGATGATGTGATGAGCATCATCTCGTATCTTTTATGCGTACGCTTGTGTAAGGACCAGCATATTTCGCGTGTCTTTTTGCCCGAGATAGGGAGGTTGAATTTGATGAAAAAAATAGCATTTATGTTTCCGGGGCAGGGCTCACAATATGTGGGAATGGGACAGGATTTTTATGAAAATTCCGAAACAGCAAAGGAAGTATTTGGGCTGGCTTCGAAAAGCACCGGACTGGAAATGGAATCGCTTTGCTTTGAAGAAAATGAAAAGATCAATATCACAGAATATACACAGGCTGCCATACTGGCTGCAGAGGCAGCAATCTTAAAGGTGTTTGAGGAAACGACCGGGATTCATCCGGATGTCTGCGCAGGGCTGAGCCTGGGAGAATACGGTGCATTGATCGCTTCCGGGGTCTTGAGTCTTAAGGATGCCTTTTATGTCATCCGGAAACGGGGGATTTTTATGCAGGAGGCAGTTCCGACTGGTGGAGCAATGAGCGCAGTACTGGGACTGGACGCACAAAAAATCGAAGAAATCTGTAACCATACAGAGGGACTGGTTTCCATTGCCAACTATAACTGTCCGGGACAGATCGTGATCACCGGAGAGAGCGGGGCGGTAGAAGCAGCTGCAGAGGCGATGAAGGAGGCAGGGGCGAAACGGGTCGTTCCGCTAAAGGTAAGCGGTCCGTTCCATTCCAAAATGCTCACAGACGCGGGCGAGCGGCTGGGAAAGGTATTGGATGAGGTCACGATTTCAGACATCCGCGTTCCGTATATTGCAAATTACACCGCAGATTATGTCACGGATTCTTCCATGGTCAAAGAGCTTTTGGTGAAGCAGGTATCCGGCTCTGTCAGGTGGCAGCAGACGATCGAGCGGTTCCTTGCCGATGGAGTGGACACGTTCGTAGAAATCGGACCGGGAAAGACCTTAAGCGGATTTATGAGGAAAATCGACAGAAGTGTTTCTGTTTACAATATAGAAAAATGGGAAGATATGGAAAAAGCAGCGGAAAAAATCAAAGCCTGATGCTTTACCTGACTGCTAATGGTATAAAAATGATGCGTACGGATTTTGCGAGGAAGATGTCGCTTTTAGCGACCAAAATCCGGCGCGGCTCATGAACAAAACGGCAGACCATTTCGTTCATGGGTATAACAAAAATGGCAAGGAGGAAAAAATGCTGGAAGGAAAAATAGCACTGATAACAGGAGCTGCCAGAGGAATCGGGGCAGAGATTGCAAGGACGCTTTCGGGTTATGGCGCCTTTGTCATCATCAATTATAACCGTTCGAAAGAGCCGGCAGAGCAGATCCTTGAAGAAATACGAAAAAAGGGCGGAGACGGGGCAGTCTATGGCTGTGATGTTTCAGACTATTCTGCCTGCAGGGAAATGATCGATGCTTTGCTAAAAGAGTATCATAGGATCGATATTCTGGTGAACAATGCTGGAATTACAAAAGATAATCTTCTCATGCGCATGAAAGAAGAGGATTTTGATACGGTCATTGACACCAACCTAAAAGGAGCATTTAATACAACTTCGCTGTTGTCAAGAAGCTTCTTAAAACAAAAAAGCGGGACCATCATCAATATTTCTTCCGTTTCGGGCGTGATGGGAAACGCGGGACAGGCAAATTACAGTGCTTCCAAAGCAGGTCTGATTGGTCTGACCAAATCGACGGCCAGAGAGCTCGGCAGCAGGGGAATTACAGCCAATGTCATTGCACCGGGAATGATCGATACGGACATGACCAGTGTTCTGTCGGAGCAGGTCAAAAAGAATCTGACCGATCAGATTCCTATGAAACGGATCGGAGCTCCAAAAGAGGTAGCGGAAGCCGTTGCCTTCTTAGCCTCAGATAAGGCTGCCTATATCACCGGACAGGTCTTATGTGTCGATGGTGGAATGGCAATGTAAAAAGCAAATAAATGGATGATAGATCGCAGCAAAAAGTGGAAGATAATTAGGAGGATTTATGAAAAAAAGAGTTGTGGTAACAGGAATGGGAGCCATCACACCGATTGGCTTGAATGTAACGGATTTTTGGGACAGCATCAAAAAGGGAATCCATGGATTTGACCAGATCACTCATTTTGATACGACAGATTTCAAGACCAAGCTGGCTGCGGAGGTCAAGGGCTTCGTGGCAAAGGATTACATGGATTTTAAGGCGGCAAAGCGGATGGAGCTGTTCTCACAGTATGCTGTTGCTGCGGCAAAGGAAGCCTTTGAAGATGCTAAGATCTCTATGGAAAATGAAGATCCATACCGAATCGGAGTGTCGATCGGTTCCGGAACCGGCGGCCTGCCGGGAATTGAGCGCGAGCATGACCGTGTTCTGGCCAAGGGACCAAATAAGATCGGACCGTTATTTATTCCAATGATGATCGGCAATATGGCAGCAGGAAATGTTTCCATCCAGCTGGGGCTAAAAGGAAAGAGCCTTGATGTCGTGACGGCATGTACGACGGGGACAAATTCCATCGGAGAAGCGTACCGGACGATTCAGTATGGAGATGCGGATGTCATGCTGGCGGGAGGAAGTGAAGGGTCGATCTGTCCGTTGGGAGTTGCTGGGTTTGCGGCATTGACAGCTCTTTCTAAATCAGAGGATAAGGATCGGTGTTCCCTGCCGTTCGATAAGGATCGGGATGGATTCGTTATGGGAGAAGGTGCCGGTGTCATTGTGTTAGAGGAGCTTGAGCACGCGAAAAAAAGAGGAGCGAAGATCTATGCCGAACTGGTCGGTTATGGATGTTCCAGTGATGCTTACCATATCACTTCCCCGGCAGAAGATGGGAAAGGCGCGGCAAAAGCAATGGAAAATGCGATAGCAGATGCCGGAATCGAAAAAGAAGAGGTTATTTATATCAACGCCCATGGAACGGGGACACATTACAATGACCTGTTCGAGACACGCGCATTAAAGCTCGCTTTTGGAGAGCATGCCAAAAATTTAAAGATCAATTCGACCAAATCCATGATCGGACATCTTTTGGGGGCTGCCGGAGCGGTAGAATGTATCACCTGCATCAAGGAGCTGAACGAGGGATATCTGCATCAGACGCTTGGCCTGCGTGAAACAGAAGAGGAAATGGATCTGGATTACTGTAAGGAACCGGTGAATCTGCCAATTCGTTACGCGCTTTCCAATTCCCTTGGATTTGGCGGCCATAACGGCTCTTTACTGATCAAAAAATGGGAGGAGTAAAAATGTCAGTTTATACCACAAAGGAAATCATGGAGATCATTCCTCACAGACAGCCATTTCTGCTGATCGATACGATAGAGGAATTGGAGCCGGGAATTCGCGCTGTCGGCAAAAAATGTGTCAGCTATAACGAACCTTTTTTTGCTGGACATTTTCCGGGAGAGCCTGTGATGCCGGGAGTCCTGATCATTGAGGCACTGGCACAGACCGGTGCGGTAGCGCTATTGACTTTGGAGGAATATAAAGGAAAAACAGCCTATTTTGGTGGAATCAATTCGGCAAAATTCAAACAAAAGGTGGTACCGGGAGATGTGCTGATGCTGGAAACAGAAATCATAAAAAGAAAAGGACCCTTTGGAGTTGGAAAGGCCACGGCAAAGGTCAACGGAAAAGTGGCTGCAGTGGCAGAGCTAACGTTTGCTGTTGGCGCGTAAAAAGGTCAAAGAAAATCCGAATCAGTATCAGCAGATTAGAAAGGATCATAAGAAGAATGACAGAAAAAAAGAAAACATGGCGGGATCGTAAATTCCCGGCATTTTTACTGAAAACAGAGAATAAAGAAGAAAAAAAAGAAGAAACAGTTGTATCAGAGAATAAAGAAGAGAGCAAAGAATCACCGGTTCAGCAGATCGAGCGGGTCAAATGTCCAAAATGCGGGGAAGTCTTAGACAAACAGCAGGTCGTGGACTTAAAATATGTCTGCTACAAATGTGGTTCTTATTTTCGGGTCAAGACCAAAAACAGAATCCGCATGGTCGCGGATGCAAAGAGCTTTGAGCCATGGTTCGAGGATCTTCCTGTCAGCAATCCGCTCCAATTTGAAGGATATGAGGATAAGCTTTTAGCAGCCAGAGAAAAGACCGGCCTTCAGGAAGCCGTCACGATCGGCAAGGCGAAGGTATATGGAGAAGAAATCGTATTGGGCGTTTGTGATGCGAGATTTATGATGAGCAGCATGGGACATGTGGTAGGAGAAAAGATCACCAGTGCCATTGAGCAGGCGACCAGGCTTTCGCTTCCGGTCTTTTTGTTCTGCTGTTCCGGTGGAGCGAGAATGCAGGAGGGAATCATCTCCCTGATGCAGATGGCAAAGACCTCTGCAGCAATCAAAAAGCATTCACAGGCGGGACTTCTCTATGTCCCGATTTTGACAGACCCGACGACAGGAGGGGTCACGGCGAGCTTTGCGATGCTGGGGGATCTGATTCTGGCGGAGCCGGGAGCATTGATTGGATTTGCCGGTCCCCGGGTCATTAAACAAACCATCGGACAGGAGCTGCCAAAGGGCTTCCAGACAGCAGAGTTTTTATTAGAGCATGGATTTGTTGACCGGATCGTAAAACGGGAGGAGCTTAAAGACACCATCTATTATCTGGTAAAGCTGCATCAGAAACAGAAAAAAACAGAGGAAAAAGATCGAATCGGAGCTTTTTTACCAAGCGAGACGATGAAAGAAAAAATGTTCAAGGCGGTCAGCAAAAATGCGTGGCAGAAGGTGAAAGCCTCCCGTCAGGTATCCCGTCCTTCCGCATTGGATTATATTGAAAAAGTATTCACAGAATTTATGGAGCTGCATGGAGACCGCGGCGTACGGGATGACAAGGCCGTTGTGGGCGGCGTGGCCTATCTTGGCAGCCGTCCGGTCACGGTGATCGGAATTCAAAAAGGAAAGGACAGCAAAGAGTGTATTGAACGGAATTTCGGAATGCCTTCACCAGAAGGATACCGAAAGGCGCTTCGATTAATGAAGCAGGCAGAAAAATTCCGTCGGCCGATCATTACCTTCGTCAATACATCAGGAGCTTTTTGCGGAATCGAGGCAGAGGAGCGCGGGCAGGGAGAAGCCATTGCCAAAAATCTAATGGAAATGTCCGCCCTGACGGTTCCGGTGCTCTGTATTCTGATTGGAGAAGGGGGCAGCGGGGGAGCTCTTGCTCTCAGTGTCGGAAATGAGGTTTGGATCATGGAAAACGCGACCTATTCGATTCTATCTCCGGAGGGCTTCGCCTCGATTCTTTGGAAGGACGGAAAGCGGGCACAGGAAGCAGCGGAAATCATGCATATTACGGCGGAGGATCTGAAAAAACTGGGCGCAGTAGAAAAAATCATTCCGGAATTCGGCGGTGCTGATAATAAGACCGTAGATACGATTTCGGATTTTATGCGAGTAAATATCTTTGAATTCCTGGAAAAATATGATACTATGAATCCAGAGGAAATCGCAGAGGAGCGTTACCAGAGATTTCGCCGGATGTAAAGAAGTACTGCATCATGACACACCCTGCAAAATGGTTCCGTCTGACCGGATGGGAATCAAAAGCCGATTTGAATTAGGAGGAGAAGCATGACGACAAGAATAATTGGAACAGGAAGCGCTGTACCAAAAAAAATAGTAACCAATGATGACCTGGCAAAGATCATGGATACCTCAGATGAGTGGATCCGCCAGAGAACCGGTATCGCCACCAGGAATCTCTGTGTCGAGGAGACGACAGTCTCTCTTTGCTATGAGGCGGCAAAAAACGCACTGGAAAATGCGGGAAAACAGCCGGAAGAGATCGATCTGATTCTGGTAGCGACAGTTTCTCCGGATAATGTCATTCCATGCACAGCATGCGACCTTCAGGCCAGACTGGGAGCAGAGCATGCAACAGCATTTGACCTAAACTCCGCATGCTCCGGTTTTTTATTTGCCATGGCGACGGCGCATGCCTATCTTGAGGCCGGCATGATGAAAAATGCCTTGATCGTTGGAGGAGAGACACTGTCAAAGTTGATGAACTGGGAGGATAGAACAACAAGTGTTTTATTTGGAGATGGAGCAGGAGCAGCAGTTTTAGAGCGCTCTGACCGGGGAATCCGTTCCATCGTTCAGGGATCCAATGGGTTTAAGGGATCGGTGCTGGCATGCAGGGCAAGAAATAAAAACAATCCATATGTTGAAAAAGACGATTCCGTGTCCTATGTGACGATGGATGGACATGAGGTCTATCGGTTCGCGACAAGACAGGTTCCAAAGAGTATTTTGGAGGTTCTCGAAAAAGCCGGTTGTGGTGTGGAAGATATTAGCTATTTTCTGCTTCATCAGGCAAACATCCGAATTTTGGAAGCCGTGGGAAAGAGGCTGAAGATTCCAATGGAGAAGATTCCGAACAATTTGGACCGTCATGGAAATATGTCTTCCGCGAGCATACCGGTATTGCTGGATGAAATGAACCGGCAGGGAAGGTTAAAACAAGGAGACAAAATTGTTCTTTCCGGATTTGGAGCCGGATTGACGTATGGGGCGATCCTGCTGGAATGGTAAGTTCCGGCTGTGAATAGTAACAAATGATAGTGAAAAAATGGAAATAATGCTTGACGGTTTGCGTCACTTTGTGTATATTAAAATAGATGTGTTGTAGCATATCTGTACATTTTGGTATGCGGATTAAGGGACAAAGATAGCAGAAATGTACAGAATAGAATGAAATGGGGCAGGTTGTTAAGAAATATGGACGACATGAGAGATAGATTGGAAGATCAGATTCAAAGCTTGAAAAGCCGTTTAGAGCGTTTTTCTCTAATTGCGGATGTCAATGGTGAGTCTATGGTCGAATATGATCAGGCAGCGGATCGACTGACCGTATTTGGTTCTGAGGGAGGTTCGAGCATCCATGACAGATATGTCGATCATTTTAAAGAAAAGCTTTTGAATACAGAGATAGTTCACGAAAAAGACCGGCAGAAGCTGATTGATACCATGAATAAGGCATCGGTCATGATCATGAGAGAAAATATTGATGTTCGCTGCCGGATTTTTACAGAAGAATATAACTGGTATCGCATCCGCTTTGTCAGTGTGATCAATCCAATGGAAGGCGTAAAGATCATTGGCCGCGCCATCGCGATTAATGATTATAAAATGCATGAGCTCTCAGTAAAAAAAAGGGTGGAGATGGATGCGCTGACGGAGCTCTATAATAAAGCGACGGTAGAGCAGAAAATCAAAGAATATCTAGAGCAGGAGAGCGCGGCGGATTCAAAGTCTCTGCATGCGCTATTAGTCATTGATATTGATAATTTCAAGACCGTCAATGATGAGCTGGGGCATGCCAATGGGGATATTGTGTTAAAAAAGATCGGTCGTCACATCCGTGAAGCGTTCCGTGAGCGGGATCTGACCGGCAGGATCGGCGGTGACGAGTTCATTGCATTTATGAAAAATATCCGTGAGCTGAACAATATCATAAAGGTAGCAGGACGCCTCTGCAATGCCCTTCGGATTCACTACGAGACCGTACAGGGAAATGTAGATGTTTCTGCCAGTATCGGAATTTCTGTCTTTCCTATCAATGGAAAGGATTATACAACGATGTTCAAATGTGCGGATGATGCGGTCTATGCGGCCAAGAGCGCTGGAAAGGATCGTTTTGTCATCTACAATGAAAAAGCCCTGTATAAAAAGTATCAGTCTGACCGTCACGCAAGGAGCATAAAAAAGACACCGGGAAACGGCGTGATGGAGGACAATATCAAGTCCATGATCTGCGACCAGCTGATTACCGGAAATGAATATTATGAGACCTTCCAAAACATTTTTCAGCTGATGGCTACAAATTATAAGATTCAGAGGATGGGCGTCCAGATGATTGGGCATGAGCTGGAGGGAGCCGGAAACCTGTATTGGAACGCACAGGGATATACGTTGTCCGAAGAGCAGAGAAAGGAAGTCTTTTCTGTAGAGATTGGCAGCTTTTTATCTAAAATCTGTCAGAAAGGGATGATATATTACCGAAATCTCAGTGAGATGCCGGAAGATATGGCTTGCCTAATGGAGAAAAACGGAGTAAAGTCCAAAGTGTATTACAGCTATTTAGATGGAGCAGAGTCCATCCTGCT
>CADBUD010000202.1 GCA_902797785.1 uncultured Lachnospiraceae bacterium | reverse complement strand
TGCCCCGGATTTTCACACTCTGTGCGCCTTCGGTGAGCAAAATGCGCTTGAAAATACCTTGCGGGATAACGGCTGTGAATAGTAACATTTATTCCTCCACATCAACTTCTTTTTCATTGATATTCGTATTCTCGACCAGTTCCATATTCCTCTCGAATGGAAGCTCCAGCTTTACACTGTCCCAAAAAAGGACAGTATTGTCTCCATTAATTGAGATCTGAACCTTGGAAATAGACGGAATCTCTAATAATGAATTTACAACAGAATAGATGGGAACATTGGCTGATACCTCCAGCATATTATTCTGGAAACCGCTGTCCAGGTTGACATAACATATTCCCTCCTTGATCTGTATGGATACCAGCTTGGTATCAGATGGAATCGATGGATACGCCGCTGATGTCTTCGGTCCCGCGATCAATCGCTCCATAACAAGCTTTTCGATGGAGATATTGCTGTTATAATGTACCTTCTGTACCTCTGTCACTAGCTTGTCGCCCTGTTCGTTCGCAAAATAAAGTGTCAGACTCGCCGTCTGGATGGAATTGATCTCTTCCCCGGTATTCTCTATAAAAGAATCTGCTGACATGATTCCAATAGGGTTTTGATTGGAATCCAGCAACGGTACATCCCCGATGTTAAAGCTCACTCCATCCACTCCCTCTACCTGAGTCAGGGTGCGGACAATCGCAGCTCTTACTAAGACTTCTCTTACTGTATCCAGCTTGTAATATTCCTCTGAAAAACAAAGGATAAGCTGATTTCCCTCCAGCGTATAATCTGTAATATGGATTCCCTCCATAAAGGGACTCCGATATTTGATATCCTCCTGCTCCTTAGAAAGAAGCTGTAAATATTCATCGATCTGTCCCTTAGGATCAGCTGCTGTAATTTCTGTCTTTAATGCAACAATAGAATTTTGATTCTGTGTCAGAACGTAGAATACCTGTCCTTCCTTTTTTTCATCTTTTCCACTGCAGCCCATAACAGCTAATATAAGCAGAAACAGGAGCAAGGCTCTTTCCATTTTCTTTGCAGCACATTTTTGGTGAAATCGTGCTTCCTTCATCATTCTTTCCTTTCCAACAGAGCTAAGGAACTGTCCCAAAGAACCGCTCCTTACAATAAAACCTGAATCAAACCATCAGACCACATAGTTCAACGGGATTCTCACATTAAAGGTCGTGCCCTGTCCTTCTTTGCTCCGAACTTTAATTGCCCCCCGATGCATCAAAATCGCATTCCGCGCAATCGCAAGTCCCAGACCATTTCCAGTAATTTTGGATGAGTGTGATTTATCCACCCGGTAGAACCGTTCAAAAATATGCTCCACCTGATCTGCCGGAATCCCAATTCCGGAATCTGCTATCTCGATATAAAAATATTTGTGATCCGAATTCAAGGTGACATTCACCCATCCGTTTTCCACGTTATATTTTACTGCGTTCTCAATCAAATTCATAAGAGCCTGCATCATTTTGATTTCATCGACTTCAACGCTCACCGGCCGATAGCTTTCAAAGACCAGCTCAATTTTTTTCTTGTCCGCAATCGGTCTGACCCGTTTTAGAATCAGTTCAAGAAGCTGATTGATATTTACCGTTGAAATATTTAATGTAGCCGCAGATTTATCCATACGTACTAAAGCCAAAAGATCGGTAATGATTTTATTTTCCCGGTCGATCTCTTCCACAATGTCCTGCATGAATTCCTTGTAAAGCTCTACGGAAACGTCTTCCATCGATAGGAGGGAATCTGCCAGAACCTTCATGGATGTAATCGGGGTCTTTAATTCATGTGAGACATTGGAAACAAATTCCTGCCGGGAATCGTCTACCACCTTCATCCTGCCCATCATTGCATTAAAGGCTTTTGAAATCGATTCGGTCTCTGTGTAATCCAGGACCTTGATCTCTTCACCGAAAAATCCCACCTGATAACCATCCAATGTCTGGCTGATTCTCTGAAATGGAGCGACCAACGCTTTCGAAAAAAAGATGGAGACCAAAATCAGAATAATTAAAAAGAAGATTCCTAGAAATTCTGCCTTCCGTACCATATTTCCATAAGCTGTCATGATCGAATCCGTCGAACTGCTGACCAAAAGAATCCCTACATTTTCTCTCGTTATGGTATCAACGATCGCGATGGTCATTTCGATATAATTATTCCGGGTATCATGCTTGGTGATTTCCTCCCCCTTAAAGCAGCGAATCACTTCCTCTGATATGATAAACTTTCCGGCTTCGATATCATAGGTATCCTGAATCACACGGAAATTACTGTCAATCACCATAATCCGCCCATCAAAAATGTTGGACATCTGCATGATCTCAGTATTCATCGTCTCCAGACTGGTATCTGTCAGATAGGTACTATTCGAAATCTGGTCTGCCAGCACCTTTGCCTGGGACAGAACCTCTGTCTCCCTGGCACTGACAGATTCATTTTTGTACCCAAAGAGCAGCACACTGACAATAATGACTGCCGGGATAATCCCAACAGATAGTATAAGCAATACGATTCTTGAACGCAAACTGCGAAAGATCTTATTTTTCCCCTGAGTATTCAAAATAATAACCTACTCCCCATTTAGTATGTACATATTGTGGATCGCTTGGATTCGCTTCAATTTTTTCACGCAGCCTCCGGATATGTACGTCCACCGTCCGGACATCTCCCGGATATTCATATCCCCAGACGGTATTTAACAGATGATCTCTGCTATAGACCTTGTTCTGGTTCAAAATCAACAGCTCCAGCACATCAAACTCCTTCGCGGTCAGAGCAATCTCTTTAGAATTAATGAAAACCCTCCTGCTGTCACAATCCAGCTTCATGGCTCCGGCTGTGATGACTTTTGACTTTTCTTCCTCTGCCGCTGCTTTGCGGATTCTTCGGGTGATTGCTTTGATTCTTGCCTTGACTTCAAGAATATTAAATGGTTTGGTCACATAATCATCTGCTCCGTATTCTAAGCCCAGGATCTTATCCATAGCATCTCCTTTTGCTGTCAACATCAGAATCGGTACATCCTCTGATAATTCACGGAGCTGCTGACAAACCTCAAATCCACTCATTTTAGGCAGCATAACATCAAGGAGAATAATATCGTAATCCTTTGACTTTGCCATCTCCAACGCCTCTTCCCCATCATAAGCGCAGTCAACCTCCATGCCATCCTGCTCCAGACTGAAGCGGATTCCCTTTACAATTGATTTTTCATCATCAACTACAAGAACCTTTTTTGCCATTCTTTTCTTTCACCTCAACTGACCGTTATATATTCTTTTATTTTATCTAAGGTCCCTTTTTTGATTCCATTGACCTTTGTGATTTCTTCAATAGACTGAAAGCTTCCATTTCGACTGCGGTACTCTACGATTGCCTCTGCCTTGGACTCCCCGATCCCCGGGATTTCCTTTAACCCGGCTGTATCTGCTGTATTAATATTGATCTTTCCATCGCCAGACGTCGGATCCGCAGCCAGCTGGTGGGAAGCATCTGTTCCGGATGTCCCCTCTGTTTTTTGAGATGTGTCTTTTGCCGATGCCCCCTCCGTCTGCCGAGACACGCCGAAGCTCATGACCTTCATCTCTTCTCCTTTTGCCAGAGCTTCTTCGTATTCCTCCTTTGAAGGGATGCGAATCATCATTTCGTCTTCTAATACTGCCGCCTGATTGACAGCTTCCATGGAAGCATGGTCTGTCAGGCCTCCTGCTGCCCTGATGGCCTCATATACTCTCGCCTTCTTCTGCAATACCACCACACCGGGCGTCTGTACTTCACCGCATATGTAAACGACAATATCCACAGGGGAAGATGTCTTCCCCCGTGAAGTGTCTGACTCCGGAATGGATTCGCTTTCAAAATCCTCCGGGTCTCCTTCGCCCTGTGGAACGGCAGGAACGGTCTGGCTTTCTGTATCCTCCGGATCACCTTCGCCCTGTGGCTCTGTCAGTGTCTCTTCCTGTGGAACAGATTCACTTTCCGTGTCCTCCGGATCGCCTTCCCCCTGCGGATCGGCCGGTGCCTCTGTTTGTAAAACCGGTTCTGATCCTGTTTCCTGATTCTGCTCATCCTTTTCTTCTTTTGAAGCGTCGGATGGAGCGGTCTTCTCCTCTGTCTCCTGTTTTGGAGACGTCTGCTCTACTGCACTTCCGTCCTGTGTCAAGACCATAGAATCATCTTTTCCACAGCCGGTCAGCAATAGTAGAACAAGGAGAGAAAGCAGTAGAATGTTTCCTGTCCTTCCTACAGCCTTTCGCTGTTTCTTGTTACTTTGTTTCTTGTTGCTTTGTTTCATGAGTTTTCTCCTTTCCTGACGAACCTACCGGGAAACCGGAACGTTTTTTTCCAGCTTCCTTTCTTTCTTCATCTGTCAGCAAGATGAGAAAACATCAAAATTCATGGTTCAGACGGAACGGGCATTCCGACTGAATATTAATGAGTATAAATATTTTACAAAACTTTCTAAAGAATTACAATATCCATTTTAAAAAAAAATTTTTTCGTTACTATTCACTAATCTTTCCATTTAAAAATGACAATTCCTGCAATCGCCAAAGCCATGCCAATGAATTTCATGACATCAAAGCCCTTTTTCTCCACTCCGAACCATCCCAGTACCTCTATCAGATAAGCGACCAAAAGCTGTGATACTACAATCAGCATAACGGCTTTAGCCGGTCCCAGCGCGCTCATGCTCTGGATGACCGTCAAGGTAATAAAAGCTCCGATGATTCCTCCGGTCAGATACAGTTTGGAATCTGTCCGCATCAATCCGTCAAATCCCGGTCTTCCTGTCACTGCCCACGCTGCCAGACAAACCAACAGCGCAGTGAACTGAACCCAGATATTGGCCACCCAGGTACTGCTGCTTTTTGTCAGCTCTGTATTGAATACGCCCTGAAAGCTCATTAAAGCTCCTGAAATTAATGCAATAATAATTCCCATGTTTTCACATCCTTTTCATTTAATACAAAGAAACGATATTTTTGTTTCGTATGGTCTTAGGAACTGTCTATAGCATTAGTTTTTCCAATTTTTCCATTACTATTCACAGCAGGAAAATTTGCTAAATAAAAGAGTTTCTTACGTGCAAGCACGACGAATCTCTTTCATTTAGCAAATCGACTG
>CADBUD010000201.1 GCA_902797785.1 uncultured Lachnospiraceae bacterium | reverse complement strand
GGATCTACTCTTGAAAAGACGGTATGCAGCACCGCTAAAAGCAGACGCAGAATTACCACGTCCTGTGATGGCAATTCTCCGCTCAAATCGACATATTCCTGTGCATTCATGAACACATCCATCAGGGATACTTCTTTGATCTGACAATGGTTGTCCAATACACGAATCCATGGTTCATCAATTAAATTAAATTCTTTCTCCATCATAATTAACGCATTTCCCTCCCTTCATGTCGCCCTCAGCGACCAAAATCTGACACGATTCATGAACAAAACGATACGCCACTTCGTTTATGAGTATAATATTTTGGAAGTAAGTAATCCTTGCTCCCTATTGTATTTTAAGCAGTATCCATTTATTTCGCATTCCAGATTTTCATTAAAAAACAGTACCAGTTCGCCTTTTAACCATACAGACTTCTGCCATGAAGCAATATAGTCGGAACTATGCTTTTCAATTTCATCTATTGTTTTTTCTACAAGATATGGTTGACAGAGTACGCTTGGAAGCCGCAGCCGTTGTTCTGCAATTCGTCTGCAGATATCTGCATGGTAGAGATCTTCTTCTGAAATCTTTTTTCCGCCATTCTGCCATGGAAGAAAAGAGATACATCCACGTTTATCTTTTACCATCACAAGAACCTCTACTGAAGATATTCCATCCCTTACCGATGCCTCTGCCATTGCATCTGAAATTCCTGCCTGCAATAGATTGTGGATATTATCTTTTGATTTTGCTGATTTTAGTAAAAAGCCTTTTGCTCTGTTTTGCTGGCTCTTTCTTTTTTCAAGAAATTTCCTGTAAAAATCCTCTTCTTCCGGTAATGGCTCCGGATGGCTGTAAACCTTTTGGACAAGAGGAGAAATATCCTCCGGCAACGATATCGACTTAGGAAGAACATCTCTTGTTCTGCTTAAAAGCCACTCTCCATAGATTGCCTTTGCACCTTCCTCAAATGTTAAATCATCGGCTTCCAGGAGAAGACATCTTGCCTGCTTTGTTTTTGGCGGTCTTATTCTGTCATGCTCCGTATGTCGATGGAGTCTGCCCATCCTTTGCAGTAGGAGATCCATCGGACATAAGTCCGTTACTAGTAAGTCAAAATCCAAATCTAAACTTTGCTCTAAGACCTGACTTCCGACCACTACCAGACCGCTTCGCTCGTTTTCTTTGGAAGCTTTTCCTGCCAGCTTTAAAAGCTCTTCTTCTTTCGATGCTCTGTCTGGAAAAATGTATTGTGCATGATATAGCAGCAAGCGTTCTACTGCTTCGCTTCTTAGTTGATCTGCCATATCCTGAGCTCTTTTTACAGTATTTAGAATGATTCCAACACATCCGCCCTCTTTTATTGTCACAAGCACTTCATGAAATGCATTCTTCATGGAAACTTTTTCTATCTTTATTTTTTTACTGGTATTGTCATAAGATAATCTTTTTTGAAAAACGTTTCTTCCGTCTGACCAGCTTAAAAGTGGATAATCCTCCGTCATGGTTAAGTCAGTGGTCAGCTTTTTTTCATTTAAATACGCTTTGATTAAATCATTGCGCCGCGGAATAGGCAGCGTTGCTGACAACAAAATGACAGGAACCTGATACATTCCAAGCCAGGACAGAGCTCTTTCTAAATAACAATTCATGTAAGCATCATAGGCATGCACCTCATCTATGACAACTACTTTTTGTGAAAGTCCGAGATGCAAAAGCATCACATGTTTTCTTTTTAATGCAGCCATTAAGAATTGATCTACTGTTCCTACGACAAAATCAGCCAGGCAGGATTGCTTTTTTCCACAGAACCAACGGTGAACGATGACGCCTTCATCTTCCTCACCGTCAAAGCTTTCCGAAATTCCGCTCTCCAAATCTCTGAAATTTTTATTTAACATGGCTGACCCGTGTGCCAGCTGAATTGAACTCACCATATCATAAGACTGTTTATTGGCCCAATCCAGGACCCTTTGAAATATTCCATTTGCCGTTGCTTGTGTTGGCAGACCAAAAAATAATCCTGTCCGATTGAATTTTGCAGCCAAAAGTTCTGATGCGGTCAGTGCGATTTCTGTTTTTCCACAACCCATCGGGGCTTCCAGGATAACGATTCCTGCCTGATTTACGGAAGAAATTGTTTTCAAAACGTCGGATTGTAATTCTCGCGGATGAAAGCCAAAGGTTTGACGGAAAAAGAATTCGCTGAACGTTTGATTCGTCGGCTGCCAAACCTCGGGCATACCAAATGCTTCCCACCCATATTCGATTCTCTCCTCCAGATCGATATCCAATTCCCATTCATCACAAGAAAGCAGAGGAAACCATTTGGTATTACTTGCAATCCAATCAGCCATAATCAAGAGACCGGTCAAGAGCATCTGAGCTTGTCTATGTAATGAGGGAAGTTCATCTATTGTTTGAAGTCCTGATTTTTGCATAGCAAACGCAAAATAGTCGCTCCAGATATTTTTCCAGATAGCTTCATCTTCTTTTGAACCAAAATAATTTTTCCAATATGCCGGATAATCGTCATCTAAGAGAGATTGATTAGACAGTTCCATTTTTTCTACAGGAACCCCATGATGGGCGCCTACCACAATGGCTATTTCATAGGGACATCCCAGAAACAATAGAATGTTTTCTCCTGCCAGTGCATGCGGCGATTTCTTTCCATCCCAAAATAGGTCAGGAATCTTTATTCCATATTTTTCTAAACGTTGATGACAGGATGGGACAGCTTTTAAGATTTTTCCCTGGAAAGCAGCTGAAGCTTTTCCTAGATCATGGGTATATGCCAAAAATAAAGCTGTCTTTTCCAATTCTATATCCGATAATCCGCACATTGCTGAAAATGAGTCTGACAGATATTCCTGAAGAAGTTTTTTCATTACGCCTGCTGTATCTTCCATATGAAGATACAGTGGCAGCCAATAATTGCCTGCTCTGTCTGCTTTTGCAACTAATACTTTGTCTTTTGGTTTCAAATCTGCTGTTTCCATCCAAATGTTTTCCTGTTTTTCTG
>CADBUD010000200.1 GCA_902797785.1 uncultured Lachnospiraceae bacterium | reverse complement strand
CCAGTGGAGAAAAAGCCGGAAGAAAGAAAAGAGCTGGAGAGAAAAAAGGCAGAGAAAAAAGCAGATGAACAAAGGTCTGCAGAAAAAAAAGGAGAAGAAAAAAAAGAAACAGGGAAAAAGGCAGAAGAGAAAAAAGAAGCAGAAGAAAAGGTTTTAGAAAATAAAGCATATAAGAAAAAGGCAGAAGAGAAAAAGATCGTATTTTCCCATCCGGATCAATCTCTTCAGGATATGGTTGAAAATCTGGAGGAGGAATTCCCGCTATACGAAGAGGCAGCGGAGGAAAAGAAAAAAGATCCATTGACCGTAACCAAAATGATTTCTTTGATCGTATTCGATATTGGCTGGGCCGCACTGGTCATTTGTGCAGTGCTTTGGTTCTTTGATGCGGGATATGCAGGGAAAAAAGGAGAAAGTACGAAGAAAGCTCAGGATATGACAGAAACAGTGGATACAACTTCAGAAGAGGAAGAAGACAGCTCGACCGATGACCTGTCAGCTGAGGGGAATCTGGCAGGAGAAATATCATCAGAGGAATCCGAAACAGATTCCAAGTCGGGCACCTCCAAAAAGAAGAAAAAGAAAACAAAAAATACAGATGAAGCAGATAAATCAGAAGAAAATACGACAACAGAACAAACTTCAAAAACAGATCAGGATGAGGCAGAAAAACAGGAAGAAGATATAGAAAAAAACAGCAAGGATAGTGAAACAGAACCGGAAAGCAGTTCAAAAAAAACATATGATAATGTCTATATTGTAAAAAATGGAAAACTCGTAAAGGCAGGAAATCTTTACATGACAGAAACAGAAATGCTTCAAAAGACCTTTGAATATCAAAAGTTGGAGGCAGGCTCGGTGGTGGATGTTGCAGCCTTTAACGCAGAACGGATTCATGATATGTTTTATGCGGAGGAAATTGACGATACGGTTTTTGGAAGGATTTATGGAAAATCCTTTCAAGAAAATTCCATCATTACCAAAGAAAATCTCCGCTATCTTCGAATGCTCTACTATGGCTTTGACGAAGAGACTCATATCGGGGAAATGATTGTTAATGAGAAAATCGCAGAGGATGTTCTTGCCATCTTTGAAGAATTATATCTTCAAGATTATCCGATTGAGAAAATGGTTTTGGTGGATGAGTATGATGCAGATGATGAAAAGTCTATGGCTGCAAACAATACGAGTGGTTTTAACCTTCGTTATATTGCCAATACAACGACTTATTCACAGCATGCGTATGGAATGGCAGTGGATGTCAATCCAAAATATAACCCGTACATCACCTATGCAAGTGACGGAAGCTGGATCATTGCCCCAAAAAACGGAGAAAAGTATGCAGGAAGAGATAATTCCTTTGCTCATAAGATCGATCAGAATGATCTATGCTATCAGTTGTTCACCCAGCATGGATTCAGTTGGGGAGGAAGCTGGAGTTCTTCCAAGGATTATCAGCATTTTGAGAGAAAGTATTGATTGAAATCAGGAAAAAAGATTCAAAAAGGCGTATCCCAATGGATACGCCTTTTTTGAACCATGTTATAGAAAAAAAACACGATCTGTTCATTCGATAATTTCCCCGGTAGTAATATCAACGGATGCTTCTTCAGGATTTTTCGATGCGTGTTCAATCTCCTGCGGAACCGGCATGGTTCGTACCCGAACCCCATTGATTTCCACATGATCATCTACGGTAATGACAAGACATTGCCGTCCCTCAATGAGCTTGGATTCAATTAAGTCCATTTTGGAAGGATGAACCTTAATGCTGATATCCGGGACAGAAATCTGTACCTGACGAGGACTGGCAATATTTGCGGCAAGGAACTGCTGTTTATTATCTCCGCATGCATCCTGATAGCTGTGGTCGAACGATTCCATATGCTCCTTGGGAACCCCACTGCTTTCTAGAATATTTCTAAGAACCGGCTTGGTCAGAACCGGAGGCTCCGGATTATCCTTTTCTGTCTCTAATAATTCCGTTAGATTATCCTGAATATTTTTCATCATTTCATAGTCGCCATCATCACCCAGGGCATTGGTCAGAATCTGGTTAAAGGCTTCCTTCTGTGTCTTTGGTGTAAGAGGAAGAGAACAGCCAAGAAGCTGATCGATAAAGGAATCCTTAGGATCTTCTGCATTTTTGGAAAAATAGAGCAGATTGTGAATATCCGGCCGGCGGTCAGAAAAAGCAGGGAAAAGAAATCCCTTCATCGGTGCTTCGACTACCCAGTCGCGATTTCGTTTCTCAATACTATTGGTGCCCGGATTGTAAGACAAGCCGGCTTTGGCGCGATTGACCGGACAGATGGAAAAAAGCAGATGCTCATAGACCTCGTCAGAAGAGTCGAACAGCTCCAGGTCGTCTAAGGTCTTTCCCGGGATATCGTAGGTGGAGTGAATTAAGATCATATAATAATTCTCTGGATAATCAAAGGTTTCGATGACTTTGTCAAAGAAAAGCTCGACCAGGGAATCATCCGTAAGCTTGCTGTCGCGCAGCTTCAAGAGAAACTCCTGTTTTCCCCCAGTGGCTTCCTCGCTGAGAGGAAATTCAATATTATTGAGATTCTTTCCGATGGTTCCGGAGAGCGTCTGCTTAAAAATTTCCAGATATTTAAAAATCTCTTCTTCCGGGAGGGTCAAAAAAGAGCTGCTGCTGACCATGCGCTTGATGGTCTCATGTTCATCGTGATCCACATAACAGCCGCAGATCCGGGAAATCGCGCACTGATCCGGACGGAACTGTTTTTTGATTTCTGAAACTTCTTTTTTATTCATAATGTTATCCTTTCCTTTATCAAATTAACGGTAAATCTTGCTGCGTTACGATTCACAGTTCCTCCCTTGACATTCAGATTTCCCGCTGCTGCGCAGCTCTCCCGGTGCTGTCGCACCTGAAATCTGTTACTATTCACAGCTCCGCTGTTCATAGCAACAAAATGCACATACCGAAGGCACACAGAGTGCAAATACTCCCTTCGGTCGTAT
>CADBUD010000199.1 GCA_902797785.1 uncultured Lachnospiraceae bacterium | reverse complement strand
TTACAGGTCTGCATCCGGCAATCATGGCGCATACGATCCTTCCGATTCTTTTGATTCCCTTAGCCTATCTGGTATATTGGGTCTTTTCCGGGGCATTGTTTGGCGAGGAGGATATGGAACGACGCAGCTGGTTTTTGCTGTTCCTCTGCCTCATGGTTTTCTTTGGCGCGAAGTCTGTATATTCGATGCCGGCGTTTCTGATATTTAGAATCT
The DNA here is from genome assembly GCA_902797785.1 of uncultured Lachnospiraceae bacterium. GTDB lineage: Bacteria > Bacillota > Clostridia > Lachnospirales > Lachnospiraceae > RUG14305. The sequence continues at coordinate 4,962 of CADBUD010000199.1, read as the reverse complement.
GGCAGGGAAAAGCTATATTAGCCTCGATCCTGATTCCGTTTGCCTTTACTCTTGGTCGGGTGTTTCTCAACAGAAATCTGGGAAAAAAAGAGATTTTCCTCTTATTGCTTTTGTCCATGGGGGCAGCGTTGGTTTCATCGATGGGGGTCGTTTTGATGCCGATTGTCTATGGGGTCATCTTTTTGCCGGAGGCAGTTCGGCAAAAAAAGATTTCCGTGCTGTTCAAGGCAGTGCTTGCCTGTTTTCCCTGTATGATCAATGGGGGCGTTTATCTTTGGTTCAAGATGATGCTGTAGGAGAAAGGATTTAAAGAAGGTGTCTTAAAGGCATAAGGAGATGGGAGGCAGACGATGGAGCACATTCGTTCGACAGGAAAAGTATTGCTGGAGATGATCTCAAAATATCAAATATCGGGAATGTATTTCTTCCTTTTTTTACTCTCGCTTGCCATTCTTTTTTTCATGAAAAAAGAAAAGGAGAATAAAAACTTTTTGATCAGCACATCTCTGATTGCATTGTTCGTGGTTTACAACCCGGTACTTGCGTGGATTTTGATCCATTATTTTCTGGGGGAAGATGTGTATTGGAGAATGTTCTGGATTCTTCCCATGGTGTTCACCATTGCCTATACAGGCTCGAATCTTTGTGCGGGCTGCAAGGGATGGGTCAAAAAGGGTGGGGTGATGCTGGTCATTGGCGCGCTGATTGTATGGTCAGGAAAGCTGGCGTATTCCAACGAGTTTTTTTCTGTGGCGGAGAATCCTTATAAGCTCCCGCAGGATACGATTCAGATTGTGGAGATGATTCAGGAAGATGGTCTGGAAAAACCCAGATTGGCCGTTCCCATCAGCCTGTGTACGACCATCCGGCAATATGACGGATCTCTTCATCTGCTCTATGGAAGATCGGTCGTGATCCGGGAGAAAAAGCCAAGGCGGCTCGAGCGGATTTATAACCAGATCAATGGCCTGGAAAAATTTCAGCCGAAAAAATTTGCCAAGAGACTGAGATGGCGGAAAGTAAATTATGTTGTGTTTTATAAGGATTTTGAAAAGCATGAAAAGCTGACGAAGTATGGATTTGAAGTGGTAGGAACCACAGACAGCTATATTTTATATAAAGATGCAAGGGCAAAAGATTGACAAAAAGCCCAGTATTTGCTATACTTGCGAGCGGTAACAGTACGGCAGTACAAGGGAGATGGATAGATGAATCGAAAAGACCGAAGTAAGAGAGTAATCATGTTTTTAGAGGGCGCTATGATCGTTGCGCTCCAGACCGCGGTATTTGCCTTCGTCTGGTATACCTGTTATGTCAAGAGGATTCACGTTCCTTATTGGAGAAGAGGAAACTGGGCAGTTATTGGAATGTACGCCTTGCTCTTTTTTCTGTTTTCCAAACTGTATGGCGCGTTAAGAGTCGGGTATCTTAGGGTCATGGATGTCGTGTATTCCCAGCTGATTTCCCTATTCTGTACCAATGTCGCGGCATATGTGGAGATTTTGATTATTGATCGGGAGCTATGGAAACATGCTTTAAAGAATCTGGCACCGATCGGGCAGATGTCTTTGGTACAGCTTGCCGTTATGGCACTTTGGGTGCTGGCAGGCAGATGGATCTATGGGAAATTATATCCGCCGAGAAAAATGCTGATCATCTATGGGAAAAAATCACCGCAGGATCTCATTGAAAAGCTGTCCTCGAGAAAGGACAAATATGAGATTTACAATAAGGTTCATATTTCCGAAGGAGTCAAAAAGATTACAGAAAAGATTCAAAAGGCGGAAGCCGTCGTGATCTGGGATCTACCTGCCCAGCAGAGGAATGATTTGTTGAAAATTTGTTTCAGAATGTCGGTGAGGACCTATATTTCCCCTAAATTATCGGATATCCTGATCAGCGCATCAGATAATATCCATTTATTCGATACGCCGCTCCTGCTTTCAAGGAATCAGGGTCTTTCTTTAGAGCAGAGACTGGGAAAACGGATATTGGATCTGGTCGTCAGTTGTATCGGGCTGGTTCTTACTTCCCCGTTGATGATTCTTTTTTCCCTGTTGATCAAATGCTATGACAGAGGACCGGTGCTGTACAAACAGGAGCGTCTGACACTGGATGGCAGGGTATTTAAGATATATAAGTTTCGCAGTATGATCTGTGACTCGGAAAAGAATGGTGCCCGTCTGGCAAAAAAGAATGATGACAGAATCACACCAGTTGGAAGGGTTCTTCGAAAATACCATCTGGATGAGCTGCCGCAGCTATTGAATATTTTAAAAGGTGAGATGTCCGTGGTCGGCCCCAGACCGGAACGTCCGGAGATCGCCATGGAGTACCAGCGGGAGATTCCTGAGTTCGACTTCCGCTTAAAAATCAAGGCAGGCCTGACAGGCTATGCCCAGGTATATGGAAAATATAATACGACACCGTACGACAAGCTGAAACTGGATTTGTATTATATTGAGCATTATAGCTTTTTCATGGATATCCGTCTGATTCTTCTGACCGTCAAGACATTTTTCCAAAAAGAAAATACAGAGGGTGTAGAAGATTGGCAGAAGACAGCAAAAAAATAAGACGAAAATGAATAGTGAGAGGGATGTTATGAACAAAGAAAAAGAACCGCTCGTGTCAGTTGTGATTCCGGTCTATAATGGATTGCGTTATATCCTTAGAGCCATGGAATCTGTTTTAAAACAGGATGTTGATTTGGAACTAATTGTTGTGAATGATGCATCCACGGACGAAACAGAATGTCTGGTCAACTCCTTTCTTCCGGATGATCGGATTATTTATTTGAAAAATGAAACACAGATGGGAGTGGCAGCTTCCAGAAATCGCGGAGTATCCATAGCAAGAGGAAAGTATATTGCTTATTTGGATGTGGATGATTACTGGAGGGAAGGAAAGCTAAAAAAACAGATTGCCATGATGGAGGAAAAAGGAGTTGTCTTATGCTCGAGCGCAAGGGAGCTGATGACTCCGGGGTGTGCACCGACCGGATATGTGATTGAATCAAAAGAAGATATTACCTACAAAATGATGCTGCATCAGAATCATATCAATTGTTCGGCCGTTGTCCTGCTGCGGGAAGTGGCGTTGGAGTTTCCGATGGAAAAGGATGAAATCCATGAGGACTATCTGACCTGGCTTCGGATTCTGAAAAAATATAAACGTGCCTGTGCGGTCAATGAACCATTGATTCTGTACCGTCTCAGCAATCTGGGAAAATCGGGAAATAAACTTCACTCTGCGAAGATGACCTATGGTGTGTACCGCCAGCTGGGACTTGGCTGGATAAAAAGTCTGTATTGCTTCTGCTGTTACGCGGTCTGTGGCCTGATCAAATATCACAAATGTGGTCTATTAAAAGTATTTCCTGTTTCATAGTATAAAAAGAGGAGAAAAAGATGTGGAAACGATTTCTTTCAGATTTTAAAAAGTACTATAAATATTCCATTTATTCGGCAAGAGCTTCTTTGAAATCCGAGGTAGCCAATTCCTACTTGAACTGGCTGTGGTGGATTTTGGAGCCTCTGTGCATGATGATGATTTATACCGTTATTTTTGGAAAGCTGTTCAATGCATCGGAGCAGTTTTTTCCGGTCTATATTTTTATTGGTCTTACCATGTGGGACTTTTTTAATAAGTGTATCGTACAGAGTGTAAAGCTGGTCAAGGGAAATAAAGCGATTGTGGCAAAGGTCTATCTTCCTAAATTTATCCTGATCATTGTACGAATGATGATCAACGGATTTAAGATGATGATTTCCTGGGGAATTATCATAGGAATGCTGTTTGCCTTTCATGTGCCGCTCAGCTTCACCTACTTGTATTTTTTCCCGATTCTCCTTCTTTTATTCCTGTTCACCTTTGGATGCTGTACTTTTTTGCTGCATTATGGTGTATATGTCGAGGATCTGGCAAATGTCGTCAATATTGCGATGCGATTGTTCTTCTATATGACAGGGATTTTTTATGATATCGAAAAGCGGGCAGGCTCCGCCTTTGGAGAAACGATAGGAAAAGCATTAAATAACTGGAATCCGATGGCCTATATGATTTCTTCTATGCGAAAGGCGATTCTGGATGGAGATGTGATTCATCGGAAGTTCTGTCTGTTCTGGCTGGCAGTTTCTCTTATTTTATGCTTTCTTGGAGTCCGGAAAATATACAAAAATGAAAACAGCTATGTAAAGGTGGTGTAATTATGTCAGAGCTGGCGATTGAAGTAAAGGATCTTTCCATTACGTATAAAGGGATTCATGCTTTTTCGATTAAACAGCATCTGCTGCATCGGGGAAAGCATAAATCAGAAGAATTTGAGGCAGTCAAGGGCGTTTCCTTCAGTGTGGAAAAGGGACAGATTCTGGGAATCATTGGAAAGAATGGAAGTGGAAAATCGACGATGCTGCGGGCTATTGGCGGAATTTTTTCTCCCGATCGCGGGACTATCGATTTATTTGGAAATAGTGTGTCTCTTTTGTCAATCGGGGTGGGATTCCAAAGGGAGTTATCCGGAAGAGAAAATATCATTCTTTCCGGTATGCTTTTGGGGTTTTCAGAAGAGCTGATCCGGGAGAAAATGGATGAAATCATAGAATTTGCAGATATCGGTGATTTTATTGACCGTCCGGTCAGGACATATTCAAGCGGAATGCATTCGAAGCTGGCATTTGCAATTACTGCGATTTTAGAAACCAATATCATGCTGATCGATGAAGTGCTCAGTGTTGGAGATGCCAAATTCAAAAAGAAGAGTTATCAGAAAATGAAGGATCTGATTTCAGACGACTCCAGAACCGTTCTGATTGTTTCGCATAATACAGCGACAATAGAAGAATTATGTGACAGCCTGATGTGGATGCACGATGGAGAAATAAAAAAACTGGGACCGGTAAAAGAGGTCTTGGAAGAATATCTGGAATTTATGAAATAAAAGTGCGCGTTACTATTCACAGT
>CADBUD010000198.1 GCA_902797785.1 uncultured Lachnospiraceae bacterium | reverse complement strand
GAACATCTTTAGCTGTCATATTCATCACCATCTTTCAAGTTTATTATATCACTCGAAACAGAAATGTCAATATTACATATTAAAATATTATAATATTATTTAATGTTTATAAATATAATAGCCATCTATATCACAATCACATGTTTTCGCAGTAACGCTTTTGATTTTTTGTCCTTTCATATAGCCGCACGCGACCAGTCCGGTTTGAATGATCTGCGTCCATTTTCGGGCAGACAATTTCATCACCGTATCATCATCGAACTCAATCGTGCAGACATCTTCTACATCGCATTCCCCGCTGCAGGCTATTTTATACATATTTTTCCGGCTGATCGCGCCGATTTCCTCTAATGTATTGATCATACGATATACGGTCGCCGAACCGATTTTATGATCCTGTTTTGCTGCTTTATAATAGATTTCCTTGCAGCTTGAGCATTCCTCTTCTAAAATAATATCCAAAAGCATCAGGCGCTGCTTCGTGATCCTGCAGCCTTTTTCCTTAAGTTTTTGAATAATCCTCTCCTTCTGCATCTGTGTCCGATGATAGTTCTTTATATCATGCGCTTTTCCTTTTTCAATATCTTCCAGCAAATCAGCCCCTCCTTAGTGACACCGTCCCTGGCAATGACTACAATCTGCACTGCAGCCCTTTCCATTTTTTTTGTCACGAATCATGCTTCGAACACTTAAAGCTACGATTCCTACCAGAACCGCACCTACTACCACAGTTCCCATGCTGCGCACCTCCTATTTTTGTTCTAAAGAACTTTTCATAAATATACTCATGAACGAAATGGCTTGTTATTTCTGATTCTACTACTTTTACTTTTTACGCTTTTACTTTTACTACTTTTACTGCTTTTTCTTTTTCTACGCTTTACATTTTCTATTGCTTTACTTTTTCTATTCCTTTTCGACCATTTCTATCTTTCTTTTCCCTTCTTCTTTGGTGATTTTTGTCATCTGTATTCTGCTGTTTCTTTCTGCCCTGATTTTTTAGATCAGGAAATGCTGACTTTGATCAGCATTTCCTGAAGAACCATACTTTTCATTTCTGAATACATTCCTGATTATTTTGCGGCAGAAACATGTTTCAGATTTACCTTCAATGTCGTACTTTCTTTATATGGACGGAATAACAGATAGAAAAATGCAACTACAACAGCAACCGCAACGATTGTACCAAGATTAAAGCCGCAAACTCCTGAAATCAGTCCATAAATCTGATAAACACAAAGGGAAATCAAGTAAGCGACCCCACACTGATATCCTATCGCGAACCAGAACCATTTCGCATTGTTCATCTCTCGCTTGATTGCGCCGATGGCCGCGAAGCATGGAGCGCAGAGCAGGTTAAAGATCAGGAAGGATAAGCCGCTGGCTGCGGTAAATGCAGCTCCCATATTCTGGTAAACGGTTCCGTCTCCTGCTGCCCGATAGAGGATTCCCATCGTGCCTACAATGTTCTCCTTGGCTACAAGTCCTGTAACGGAAGCTACTGTTGCCTGCCAGTTTCCCCATCCAAGAGGAGCAAAAATCCACTGGATTCCTTTTCCAATCGTCGCAAGAATGCTATTTCCTATTTCCTCTTCAGAAAGCATACGGAAGGTTCCGTCTACGCTTCCAAAGAAAGAGGTGAACCAGATGAAAATCGTCGATACCAGAATAACGGTCCCTGCTTTTTTTATGAAGGACCAGCCACGCTCCCACATACTGCGAAGCAGTGCGCCGATGGTCGGCATATGGTAGGCCGGAAGCTCCATAACAAACGGTGCCGGGTCTCCTGCGAACATTTTGGTCTTTTTCAGGATGATACCGGAACAGATAATCGTAGCAATTCCAATAAAGTACGCACTCGTTGCGATCCACGGTGAGCCACCAAATACGGCTCCTGCTACCATGGCGATAAATGGCGTCTTTGCCCCACAAGGGATAAAGGTCGTTGTAATGATGGTCATCTTCCGGTCTCTGTCATTTTCGATGGTACGGGAAGCCATAACTCCCGGAACGCCACAGCCGGTACCTACCAAAATTGGAATAAAGGATTTTCCGGAAAGACCGAATTTACGGAAAATACGATCCATGATAAAGGCGATACGTGCCATGTATCCGCAGGACTCTAAGAAGGCTAAAAGAAGGAACAATACCAGCATCTGTGGAACAAATCCAAGGACTGCGCCCACACCGGCAATAATACCATCAATGATCAGGCCTTCCAGCCACTCTGCGCAGCCAACGGCCTGTAAAAGACTATCTACTGCATTTGGAATACTTGGAACAAACACTCCATAAGAAGCCGGATCCGGTTCCTCATATTCATATTTTTCATATACTGCAATTGCGTCCTCTAAATCAGCGTAAGACGAGGTCATTTCCTCTGTTGCGAGGGTCTCCTCATCCTCTACCAGATAAGAAGCTTCTGTCGATTCATCAAACAACCCCTTCAACTCATCAAGTGCTGCCGGAACATTTGCTGCATCGAACTCTTCTGACTCTGAATCCAATGCTTCCGCGATTCCATCTACCTCAAGTCCTTCTGCTTCTGCATATTCTAAGAATCCATTTACCACACCGGAAGCTTCTCCATATTCTTCAGAAACCTCTTCATATGCGGCTGTTCCTATTCCGAACAAATGGAATCCGTCTCCAAACAGGTTATCATTTGTCCAATCTGTCGCCGCAGCGCCAACCGTTGACATCGCGATGAAATATACCAGCCACATCACAGCAGCGAAAATTGGCAGAGCCAGAATACGATTTGTCACAATCTTGTCGATCTTATCTGATGTCGTCATGGCACCTTTGGATTTTTTCGTGTAACAAAGACTGATGATTGAAGCAATATACGTATATCTTTCATTTGTAATGATGCTTTCCGTATCATCATCGAATTTTTCCTCCAGCTCCTGAATTTCTTTGGAAACATCCGGAACGATCTTTAGCTGATCTGAAATCTTATCATCCTTTTCCAGCAGCTTGATGGAGAAAAATCTCTTCTGCTCCTCCAAAACACTGCTATCCAGCTTTTCTCCCACTCTTGTAATGATGTCCTCTACATCCTCATCAAAGGTATGTACGACCTTTGCCGCTTTTTTTGATTTTGCCAGTGCAACTGCTTTTTCTGCCGCTTTGTCGATTCCTGTTCCCTTTAGAGCAGAGATTTCCACAACCTCGCAGCCCAGCTTTTTGCTCAACTTGTCAACATGAATCTGATCTCCGTTCTTTTTTACGATATCCATCATGTTGACTGCCATGATTACTGGAATCCCGAGCTCTAGAATCTGTGTGGAAAGGTAGAGATTTCTCTCAATATTTGTCCCGTCCACGATATTGATGATCGCATCCGGACGCTCTCCGATCAAATAATTTCTGGCAACGACCTCCTCCAGAGTATATGGGGATAATGAATAGATTCCCGGAAGGTCAATGATACTGACATCCTTTTGTCCTTTCAGTTTTCCTTCCTTTTTTTCGACAGTAACGCCCGGCCAGTTTCCGACAAACTGATTCGAACCAGTCAGAGCGTTGAACAATGTCGTTTTTCCACAGTTTGGATTTCCTGCTAATGCAATTTTAATTGACATTTTTTCTACTCCTTTTCTATTTTGGTGATATTTCATAGGACTTGTTTGATATCACTTGTTTGAATTTGATACCGCTTGTTTTGATTAGATTCATCTAACCAATGAGCAAAAAATTTCTACTCCACCTCAATCATTTCAGCATCAGCTTTTCGAATCGAAAGCTCATACCCCCTGACGGTCACCTCGATCGGATCTCCCAAAGGCGCCACTTTCCTGACATAGATCGAAACTCCCTTGGTAATTCCCATATCCATGATCCGCCGCTTTACCGGACCCTCTCCTGTCAGCTTTTTCACCTTGACGGTCTCACCGCAGGCAACTTCTCTTAGTGTTTTCATAGCCTTACTCCTTTATTTTTTTCATTTTTTTACACGATGATCTTGTTTGCCATTTCCTTTCCAATCGCCACTCTGGAATCTTTGACATTAACAATAATATTTCCATTGATCTCAGAAATTACTGTCACAGTTCCGCCAACAGTGAAACCTAAATTTTCCAGGAACCTTCGTGTCTCCTCTTTTCCTCCGATCCTTTTGATCGTGTTCTCTACTCCGGGCTGCGCCATAGACAGCGGCATATGTATCCCTTCTTTCTTCTTCTGATTTCGTTCTTTATTGATAGTGAGAACGATTTTCAATATCTGTGGTTAGTATAATCTAACATTCATTTATTGTCAAGTGTTTTTTTGCACACAAATACAATGGGAAAGGCGCTTTCAGCGCCTCGCATTTGCCCCAATAGGAAACGAAGAAATTCGTTTCCTATAAATTCAGTATGTTTCTGACCTGAGCCGTCCATTTTTTCGTAAGATCTTCATCCAGACCGGTAACTGCTGCCCTCAACTTCTCTAATGTGTCATTCTCGTCCTTCGGGAAACGAAACTCCAGCAGTTTTTTCATCATTTCATCTGCCTGATCGACATCCAGCTCCTCTACAGCATGCTCAAGCAGTTCGAGGCAGGCGTTTACTGCTTCGACATCCAGTTCCTTTTGACTTTCCCTTTTTTCCGTTCCGAACACTCCTGTCAGTTTTTCCTCATAAGATCTCCATTCCTGCAAAAAAATCTCCGTCATAGCGGACAAAATCTCTGTTTTCTGCTCTCGTGCTGCTGTTTCCAGCGTCTGCGCCATTCCGGCGAGCGGGATGATTCCAATGGTCGCTGCCGAACTTTTCATGGAATGAATCAAAATCCGATATTCCGACATGCTTTCTTCTTCCGGAAGTGCCCGATAGAGCTGCTCCAGGCGATCTGCCTGAATACTTATGGTCTGACAAAAATCCCGGACACTGCTCTTTAACAGCTCGCGTTCCGGAAGATGCAGCCAGGCATAATTCCAATCCAGCCCGGTAATTGCCGGGAGATCTTCCGGCAAGGTTTCCTCCCCGTCTGAGGTTTTCTCTCCGTCTGAGGTTTTCTCCCCGTCCAAGGTTTTCTCCCTGTCTGCCATCTTCTCTTTTTCTTCACTTTCTTCCAGTTGTGCTTTGACAAGATGTTCCGGCAGAGTCTCTCGTATTACCTGCTCCAGCTTTTGAGATACGATTGGCTTGGAAACGAATCCATCAAAGCCCTCGTTTAAATACTCTTCCTTTGCGCCCGCTACGGCATTGGCCGTCAGAATCAGCACCGGTGTTTCCGCGTTTTTCCCTTCTTTTTCCTCTTTCAGATGATGGAGCGTCTCAATTCCATCCATCCCCGGCATCAGGTGATCCAAAAAGATCAAGTCAAATTTCTGCTCTTTTGCAAGCTTTAAACATTCCATCCCGCTTTCCGCCTCTGTAATCTGAAGCTTTGTATTCTTGAGCAGGCGACAAAAGACCTTGCGGTTCACCCGGTTGTCATCCACCACTAAAATCTTTGCGTTTGGCGCATAGAAGGATTCTTTATACTGATAGACATCGGTCAAATGGCGGATTCTCTCTTCAAAATCTCCCACCGGCGTTTCATTTCGAATGCCCTGCGCCAGATCAAAGGAAAATCTGGTACCTTTTCCATAAACACTGTGAACCTCCAAATGACTGTCCATCAGGGAAAGCAGACGAACGGTAATGCTCATTCCCAGTCCTGTCCCTTCGATGTTCCGGTTTCGTTCTTCTTCGATTCGCTGGAACTTTTCAAACAGCTTTGGCAGGTCTTCTTCTTTGATTCCAATTCCGGTATCCTCGACTTCCACGTGAAGCGTTTTCTGTTCGCTCTTCCCGACACGGAGCCAGACCGTTCCGGACGGAGTATATTTTACCGCATTGGTCAGCAGATTGGTCAGAATCTGACGAATTCGGATGTCGTCCCCGAACAGGCGGATTGGCAGACTGCCATCTACCTGAATCATAAATTTCAATCCTTTTTCCTGTACTTTCACCTGAATCATATTGGCAATATCATGCAGCATACTGCAGATGTCATATTCTACCGGTACGATTTCCATTTTCCCTGACTCAATCTTGGAAAAATCCAAAATATCATTGATCAAGGAAAGCAGCGTCTGTCCCGCCGTATAGATATCTGCCGCATAGCTTTTCGTCTCTGCCTCTCTGGTTTCACGCAGGATCAGCTCATCCAGTCCGAGGACAGCATTCATCGGCGTCCGGATTTCGTGGGACATATTGGACAAAAAGGCGGATTTGGCCTGGTTTGCCATCCTTGCCTCCAATGCCATGTTCTGATACTCTTCTGTCATTGCCTCCAAAAATACAGCCAGCCGATCCTCCAACGGAAGAAATTCTCCGGAACTTTCTTTTTTCTCCTCCGAGAACCACTTCACATCGCAATAGCCTTTTGACCAGCAGTCACCGCCTTCACGCATTCCCACACTGACCAGGGCGCTGTTCAAGACCCCTCCCTGACCGTACTGCCGGTAGATTTCACACATTCCATGACAGATCTGAAGCTCTGGGACAACCTCTTTATAATACTCGATTTCCCTCTCTTCTTCTTCTTTTAAAAAGATGATCCGGTTTCCGCAAACAATCAACAGCATCGCCTGCGGCGCAAATTCTTTCATCCGTTCGCTTCCTTCTTTGGCCGCTTTAAGAACCTCTGCTCTTTTCCCATAGGTAAACCTCAGCTTTTCCCCTTCCCGAACATCTCCAATCAGATACAGGCTCCCATCCGAGCCAAACTGATTTGGCACCCGGGGCATCGGACAGCCATTGCGTTCTACCACGATTGGGAATTCGCAAACATTAAATACTAAGGTATTGCTCGGTTTTACTCCCAGGAATTTTTCATAAACAGCGACTGCGGTATCTCCATCGATTTTTGTGACCCTTGTATCTCCCGCATCACCCTTTTCCCCGATTTCTACCTCCATTTCTTTTCCGATTGGCTGCCAGCCAAAAACATAATCTGCCTGAATCTCCAGCTCTTCTCCCGAAAACAGCACGGCTGCCACGCCAAAATCGGAGATTGTATTTCCAATCAAATAATAAGGAATCAGCCCATCCTCCCCCGGCGCATTGTTCGCCATGGAACCGAACAGTGGAATCTCCTCCCGTCCCTTCGAAAGCATCTCTACCAATCTGGAAATCCTTAGGGTAATTCCTGATGCGAACAATGCCACTCCCTTCAGATGAGGCATATCGTCCATGCATTTTCCGAACTCTTCGGCTGCCTCATCTACCTCATCCCGGTCCAAATCTTTTTGAATGACTCTGACACTGGACCGTTCAAAGAGAAAAAAGCTGCATCGCAGATATCGGCTTTCGAAGCTGTCATCCAAGCGAAAAACAGAAATCCCCACATGTTTCATATCCGGAAGCCTTTGATGCATTTCCTTAAGCATCGCCTCCATTTCATCCGTTGAAAATCCGGAGACCAAAAGATTGGCCAGACCATCTTTATAGCTCTGTCCTGACAGCTCTTTTTCCAGCTCCTCCAACATAGCAATATACTCTTCCCTTCCCCCGAGCTGATATGTAATCTGCTTCATTCTCTCCTCCAATCTGCTTTTCACAATATAATTTCCCCGTCAAAAACGATTCCATGGCTTCTTCCGCCTTACTCCATTACAACCGGTGCCTGCCCATCCAGTTCCCCATAGGCCTCCCGGTAAAAATAATCCTGGGAATCCAGCCATTCGATTCCCGGCTCACGATCCACATACTTTCCGTCCTGACGTAATTCTTTTCCCTTTTCGTTGTCTTTCATGATCAAATCGAAAATCCTTCGAATCCGGTCTTTGATTTCTTCATCATAAACCGGCGCTGCGACCTCGACCCGCCGTGTCGTATTTCTGGTCATGAAATCCGCGGAAGAAATATAGATTTTTTCGTCTTCCCCGGTTCCAAAACGATAAATCCTCGAATGCTCCAGAAAGCGTCCCACCACACTGATGATACGGATATTTTCGGTCTTATCCTTTACTCCCGGCACCATGCAGCAGATCCCCCGGATGATCATCTCAATCTTTACCCCATGACAGGAAGCGCTGACCAGCTTTTTGATGATGGTCTTATCCGTGAGAGAATTGATCTTTATTCCGATATACGCCGGTCTTCCCTGCTCTGCCTTTTTTATCTCTTCATCAATCATCTCCAGGATCCTGTTCTGCAGGCAATTTGGCGCAACCAGAAGGTGCTCTGTCTTTCGTATCGTCTTTCCCTGCTGCAGGTTTTTAAACACTGCCGCTGCCTCTGCCCCGATTTCTTTTCTTGCTGTCATCAAAGAGAAATCCGTGTAGAGCCGGGCTGTTTTTTCATTATAATTTCCCGTTCCGATCTGGGTAATATAAGAGCATATATCCTCTCCTGTCCCCTCTTCTTTGACCTTTCTTGTAATTAAACAGAGCTTGGAATGAACCTTATATTTTCCGAGTCCATAGATGATCCGGCAGCCGGCCTCTTCTAAGCGACGCGATGTCTCAATGTTATTAGCCTCATCGAACCGTGCCCTTAACTCGACCAGAACGACCACTTCTTTTCCGTTTTCTGCTGCCTCTGCCAGCGCCTCCACGATCTTGCTCTTATCCGCCACACGATAGAGCGTCATTTTGATTGAGACCACGCTCTCATCCTCTGCCGCTTCATGCAAAAGCATCAAGAATGGCTTCATGCTTTCATACGGATAGAACAACAGGCGGTCTTTTTCTTCAATCTGGCGGATGATGCTCTCCTTTGTACTCAGAGAAACCGGATTTCTTGGACTCCGTTTTTCATAGAACAATTCTGTCTTATCCCGCAAATAATCCTGCAGTCCAAAGACAAAGGACAAATCTAATGGTGTTTCCACAAAAATGATGTGATTTAAATCGATACCCAAATATCCTGCAATTTCATTTTCTGCCTCCGGATCGATTTTTCTCGTCAGCTCCAGCCGGACCGGGCTCAGTCTCGTCCTCTCCCGGATCAGATTTTTCATCATATCCCGATAATCCAGATCCTCATCCTTTACCTCCTCCGCATCAATATCCGCATTTCTCGTAATCCGCAGAACTGACTTTTCAAGAATTGTATAACGGTCGAACAGCTTATTTAAAAAGTGAAGAATCAGCTCCTCGCAGAGCATAAAATTTCCGGGTCGCGTCGGAATTTCGATCAATCGCTTGAATACACTATTCTCACACGGCACGATTCCGATCCTGCGCTTTTTATTTTTTGTTTCTAATAGAACGATCGCATACAGTTTTTTATTCTCTAAGAACGGAAACGGCTGCTGCTTTCCTACGATCGTCGGTGACAAAAACGGCATAATATGTTCATTAAAATATTCCTCTAAAAAATCTCCCTCCATCTGGGAGAGTTTGTTAAAATTGATGATCCGGATCCCCTGTGGCTCAAGTTCGCCTAAAATCTGTTCATAGATCTTTGCCTTCTTTTTTTCCAGCTCCTTTACCTGCTCTAAGATTGCCTCCACTTGCTCCCGGCTCGTCATCTTCGTTTTATTGTCACAGATCTCTTCTTTTGAATTCATCTGTACCATCAGTGTCCCGACCCGTACCATAAAAAATTCATCCAGATTTGACTGATAAATAGATGCAAAGGTCAGCCGCTCTGCCAGTGGAACCTTGGGATTCGCAGCCTCATTCAAGACCCTCTCATTAAACTGCAGCCATGACAGCTCCCGATTCATATAATATTTATTCTTCTTCATCTTACCTTCTCCTTAAAAATGCACAATAATTTAAGTAAAATATTACCACAAATTCGTCAATTTTTCAATGAAATGTTACTATTCAAAGCCGATATCCCATAAAAGTGAACTGCTACAGGCACAGCGCTCCCCACCCTGCTCTGGCGTCTGGAACGTTTTCCTGAAATGGAAGCCGCACCGCCCGTTTTGTCAGGACTGCCTTTACCTTTTCTCCATATAAATAGGGATCCTTTCCCTTCACGATTCCTTCCTCCATTAAAAGTGCCGCAGCTCCAGTCACAAATGGTGTCGAAAATGATGTTCCGCTGAACCTGTCATACCCTCCATTTCTCGCTGGCGCCACAATTCCCACACCAGGTGCTGAAAGATCCGGTTTCAATGTGACATTGGCCCAGGGAAAACCTCGTCCGGAAAAGTCCGCATACCGCAGCGTCACCGGATCATATGCCGCCACGCTGATTGCGCGCATCGCCGTCGAAGGAATCGTAAGCGTCGTATCTACAGACGGGCGAAGAAACTGTGTTCCATAATTTAGTGACGCCTCGGAAGGAAGCCAAAGCTCCACCCTCCCCAGAACAATCCTCCCAGGAACAAAGACCAGCTGCCAGATTCCCCGTTCTATATCCGATCCCACCCCATAAAAGTGCAGAAGAATCTCCCGGTAGGGACTATAGGGACCCGGTTCCCCAAAAAACACGGATACCCGGCTGCTCCCGAAGGTTAAGATGCGATTCTCATCCACGAATGGTTCACTTTGTTTTCCTGACGGGGAAATCAGCCCCAGAAAAAAAACATCCGGATAGTACTGCCAGATTTGAAGCACGATTTCCTGCTCAAACGCGGAGACAGAAAGCTCAATCCGTTCTTCCCGTTCCTCCATCAGACGGATTTCTGCGTGTCCTGAGGTATTCCCCTCATTTCCGGTACCAATACAGATCACATTCCGCCCAATCAATGAAACATCATCCAGATATCGTTCCAGCAGCGACATTCCATTATGTGCCCCAAATGTTGTCCCCAAACTAAGATTCAATGCCAGAGGAATCCGATTCTCCCTCGCCATCCGAATGCAAAAATCGACGCCCATCATCAGACTGCCTGTATTTGAAAAACCTTCGCTCCTCCCTGCGCGCAGCTTCACCACCAAGAGAGAACTTTCGGGCGCCACGCCCCGATATCGTCCTCCGGATTCTCTCCCATTTCCCGCCGCAATTCCGGCAACTGCAGTTCCATGTCCACTCAAATCCAATTCCGGGACGATGCTCTGCCTTTTTTGCCGATCCGGCTGTAAAAGTGCCTCTGTGATTTTCTCCCTTCGATACAGTCTTCCTACTCCATATCTTTGGATTTCTTCCTCTCCGCCCTCGTCGTAATCCAAATATCTTGCACTTTGATCCCACAAGGCGAAGATCCGGCTGCTGCCATCCGCATTCCGAAAATCCCCGTGGGAAAAGTCTATTCCAGAATCCACAATGCCAACAAATACACCGGCTCCGCTGCCGGATACATTTCCAGAACCCGTATCTAACATACAGGATGCCCGCCTTCCATGATCCACAGAAAACGACAATTCTTTTGGTTTCTCCACATATTCCACTTCCGGATGCTGTGAAAAACGCTCCAGATTTTCTGCCGGAATCCAGACAATAGCATAATCTGCCAATAATTCCGCAATCTGCCGGTATTCCTCCCGATACTGTCTGATATCTCCATGATACCTTAGAATCACTTCAAAAATCCCCTCTTCCAGCCCCGCAAATGAAGCTTCCCAGCTTTTCTGTTCCGTTTCTGATAAAGAAAAAAACATATTTAAAGCAGAATCCAGCTTTTGATTTTCCATAACGATTTCCTCTCTTTCTCTTCCTGTCAAATTATATGTTCGGGAATAGCAGGGGTTTCCGAAACCCTAAAATTCGTATTGAAAATTTGAACATTTTTCCTTATAATAATAGATAGATTCAAATGTCCCATCAAAGGAGGTCCTTTTTTTATGTCAAAAAGTTCAAAAAAAGAACCGCAGATTCCTTCAAAAAAGAAATTTCACCTGCGGAATGTTTATATTGTCATCCTTCTCTTTCTCGTCGCCGCCCTATTCTCTCTCAACGAGAACAATAATGAAATCACGAACCATGTCACAGTTACCAATGGCACCATCCATGATTTCAACGAGAACTGGGAACGGGTCTACCTTGATGCGACCTCCCAGACAATATCTCTTCCATATTATCGCGCTAATGATGAAAAACTCATCGTTCTTAAGAACACCATTCCAAAGGAATACGCCGGACTGACTCTAAGCTTTTTTTCTGCCGGAGAAGCGATGAATGTCTATATCGATGACGAGCTGGTTTATCAATATGGCATCAGCGGCGATCCGGATTTCTCCCACTCGCCGGACGAACGGCAGATGCCGGATTTAGTTTCCAGATCTCCCCTCGCTCCTGCTTCCAGCGGAGCACTGCGGTCTCCAAATTCCCGATCCATCCCCAGTTCAGCCTCCGGCATCCCTCAGGCGACCTCAGGTTCGGCTTCCGGCATCCCCCAGACGACCTCAGGTTCGGCTTCCGGCATCCCCCAGACGACCTCAGGTTCGGCTTCCGGCATCCCCCAGACAGCTTCCGGTTCGGCTTCCGGCATCCCCCAGACCCCTTCCGGTGATCCGGACGCCTTCTCCGGTGCTTCCATGAATATCAGTGAAGAAAATATCATCTACCAGAATAATTCCAAAACCATGCAGGGCATTACGAACTTCATTTCCATTCCAGATACCCTTTCAGAAGGAACCATCATGATTCAAATGGTCCTTTCTGATTCGGTGAACCATCACCGGATGCAAATTGGAACAATGCGAATCGCGGAACGGGATACTACCGTCATCCAGATCTTAAAGGATAATCTGTTCGCTTTATTCTGCTGCTTTTTGGATATCATCTGTGCCATTGTCCTTTTGATTCTGGCTGTAATCCGTCGAATTTCAAAGCAGCCGCGGGATGGTATCTTTGCCCTTTCCCTGCTCTGTTTTACCTCTGCCCTGTACTTTATGACACGCAACCAGATTGCCATGGTATTTTCCAACTCCCAAAGTCTGTATCAGGCTCTGGAATATCTTTCCCTGATGCTGCTCCCTCTTTTCTTTCTGATGTATTATGAGGAGCATCTGTCAAAGATTTTCCATTTTAGCTGCCGTCTTCTGATTGGACTGACCTGTTTTAATTTTCTTGGACAGCTCGCTGTTTCCTATTTTGGATTTTTCTCTCTGGAGGAATGCAGCTTTCTTTCCCGGGGAATTCTGCTGATTTCCAATCTTTGGATGGCGTACGGACTGTTTCTTTTCAAAAAACGCCACCATGCCAAAATTCTTCTGGAGATTCCTGCCATTCTTTTGTTCGTTGCCGGAACCTCCTGTGAATTGATCTTTCTTGATGTCCTTCAGTTCGATTCTGATTATGGTGTCAGCCAATATACAACGACAGTATCCATTTTGTTTCTCACTCTGCTCCACGCCAGGAATGTTGCCGTCGGATATTCCGGAGAAGTCGCCAAAAATGCTGCCCTGATGAAGGAACAGATGGATTACATGGTAAAGCAGAACCAGCTGCTGACTCAGGCAAACGAAAAAGCTGAGGAGGCCAAATTAGAGGCTATCGCCGCAAGCGAAGCAAAGGGACGCTTTCTTGCCAATATGTCGCATGAAATCCGGACCCCGATCAATGCTGTCCTTGGCATGGATGCCATGATTCTTCGGGAAACAACAGAAGAGTCAATTAAAGAATATGCTATGGATATCCAGACCGCCGGCCAGACATTATTATCTCTGATCAATGACATTTTGGATTTTTCCAAGATCGAATCCGGAAAAATGACCATCGTTCCTGTTGACTATGATTTCAGCAGCATGATCCATGACATCATCAATATGATTTCTGTCAAGGCAAAGGCGAAACAGCTAAAGCTGAATATCTCCATTGACGAGACCATGCCGTCCCGCCTATATGGAGACGATGTACGGATTCGTCAGATTCTCACGAATATTTTGACCAACGCTGTCAAGTATACGGAGCGTGGTTCTGTCACCTTAACCATTCAGGGAAAAGGCCGCGAAGGGGATATGGCTCATTTATGGTTCTCCGTAAAAGATACCGGAATCGGCATCAAGGAGGAAGATATTTCCAAGCTTTTTGTCGAATTTGAACGAATTGAAGAAAAACGAAACCGCACGATTGAAGGAACCGGCCTGGGAATGAACATCACCATCCAGCTCCTAGCCCTGATGAACAGCAAGCTAAATGTGGAAAGTACCTATGGCGAAGGAAGCACCTTTTCCTTCCTTTTAGACCAAAAGATCATGAAGGAAGAACCGATTGGAAACCTGGAAAAACGAATTCACCAGCAGGCGGAAGATTTCTCCTATAAAGCCGCATTAACGGCTCCTAATGCCCGTCTTCTCGTTGTGGATGACAATTTGATGAACCGCCGTGTTTTCAAAAATCTTCTCAAGCAGACAAAAATCCGCATTGATGAAGCAGCGAGCGGCGTTGAGTGTATCGACCTGGCTGCACAGCATTCCTATGATATCATCTTTCTGGATCACATGATGCCGGAAATGGATGGTATCGAGACCCTGCATCAAATGAAAGAAATGGCAGAATATCCCAGCAAAAACGCAAAGGTCATTGCTCTTACGGCAAACGCAATTACCGGTGCCAGAGAAATGTATCTTTCCGAAGGCTTCGACAACTTTCTTTCCAAACCGGTCAACCCGGATAAGCTCGAAGCTATGATTCGCGAACTGCTTCCAAAAGAACTGATCGAGCAGCCATCTTCCCACCAGCCTGATGGAACAGCTTCAACCAAGCCGCCAGCATCTTCACCTGAGGTTCCGGAACTATCTGAGGAAGAAAAGAAGCCTCCTGCCGCTCCATCTTCTGCCGACGATTTTCCACAAATCGATGGAATGGATTTTGGTTATGGTCTGATGCATCTACCGGATGCCGAGCTTTTGCTTCAAACAATCTCCGATTTTTATACCACGCTAGAATCTGAAGCCAAAAAGCTGGAAAAGGATTTTACTACCATCACAGACTCCATCGACCAGGAACAGCAAAAGGAAGCCTTGAATGCATTCCGTATCAAGGTCCATGCTATGAAGAGCTCTTCGGCACTCATTGGCGCCATTCCTCTCTCGGGACCTGCAAAAATACTTGAATATGCTGCAAAAGATGGTAAAATAGAAGTTATTAGTGCACTAACACCTATTTTTCTTCATGAATGGATGAGTTATAAAGATAAGTTAAGTATCTTATTTCCTTCCGCAACAGAAGAAAAATCGGCAATGGAAGATGTTTCTACCCTGACTACCTATTTACAGCTCATTGGTAACGCCATGGAGGAATTTGATGTAGATACCGCCGATGCTGCGATGCAGCAAATCGAACAATATGAATATCCTGCTCCGATTTCCTCCCTGTTGGATGAGCTGAAAGCCGCCATCATCAACTTAGAGGATGAAACAGCCGGGGAGCTGATCCACAAAATCCAGGAGCAGCTGCCTTAACCTATCTTCCGAAACATAATAAATGATGTCGGGGGCAAAAGCCACAAGGCGCTTCACGCCTTGTGATTTTTGCCCAAAGCTCCGTGTGGACAAGCTCGCTTGTCCATCCGGATTTTCGTGCAAAGTGCACATGCGATTTCATCGCATGGCACTTTTGCCCCCAACATCAATAAATGCATATTTAAAATTCAGAAAGGGTAAATTATGAAAAAAATTATTATCATTGGAAAATTAAATGATATGATCAATGAACTAAATGAAGAACTCTCGAAATCCTTTCAGGTCCAGATTTCTTCAGAGCAGCTGGAAACCGTAACCGGGATGATAAAGATTGTGAAGCCGGATATGGTCATCATCAGCCTGATTGGGCTGCATGACGATATCAACGATAAGATTTTTCTCCATCTCAGTCTGAACCATCCAACCACACCGGTTCTCACGATTGGGACTGAGTCCGAGTGCTCTCATTATCTCAAGTATTATAAAGATCAGCAGTTTCAGAATCTGACCCGCCCGGTCAAAAGCGCATCTGTCCGCGAGAAATGCCTGGAAATTCTTGGTGCCGTAGATGAAACGGTTCTTCCACAGATTCTTGTGGTGGATGACGATCCCGTTACCCTGCGCAGCATGAAGGCCATGCTGGAAAAGCATTATCGGGTTTCTATAGCCCCTTCCGGGACAAAGGCCATGGCTTTGATAGGAAAAAAGAAACCGGATCTGATCTTACTAGACTATGAAATGCCGGTCTGCGACGGGCGGATGACACTGGAGATGATTCGTCAGGAAAGTGAATTTGCCGATATCCCTGTCATCTTTCTGACAGGCGTTTCTGATAAAAAGCATATTCAGGCCGTACTACAGTTAAAACCGGCGAACTATCTGTTAAAGCCGGCCTCAGAGGAAAAAATCCTCGGTGCCATAAATCAGGTGTTGCAAGCAGAAAAAGACAGCTGAAAAAGAAAAAAATAGAAGAAAAAGAAGGGAAATCACATCCCTTCTTTTTTCTTCTGTTTTTAGTGAACGGCTTATTTCATTACCATATTGTTTTTTATTGTTTTGATTGCTTTTTTTGCGTTCTTTTTCAGTCCGCTGGTATAAATGCATGCCACACTGAGCATCTTGCTCTTTTTGATCACATAAAGGCCTTCCATTTTCATATTGATCCCATTTTTTACAGCAGTTCCGGTCAGGTAAAGTCCCCTTCCCGCCTTGGTCTTTATCGTCTTTACAGCAACCTTTTTCACCGTCACGCCATTGCCGGATAAGTTCTGCTTCACAGAATTTTTTACCAGCTTTTTGCTGGCTGCGTTGGTGATGTTAATGTATTGATAGGATGTATTCTGGCTTGCTATACAGGCAATGACCGCCGTATCCTTTGACGTTGTTGCATTGCTGACCATCAGACTGGAACCGTTCGCATTGCTGAATAAGGTATAGCCGCTTGGCAGGGGTACCTTGACTCCTTTGATCAGAGTGACCTTTTTCGTTGCTGCTGAAACGCTTGGCATGGACAGTGCAGATGCAGAGATTCCACAGATCATAAACGCTAAGAGCATAACCATCAGTTGCTTTGAAAATCCTTTTTTCATGTTTCCTTCCTCCTGTTTTTGTTTATTTTATTTTTTCTACATTGGAAACAGCGGAACTGCTGCTGCCTTTAGACAAACGCAGGTACACAATCTGATAATGCTTTTGCGATGCTGCGTCTTTCCTCAAGATAGAAAAATAGGAATGGTGCAGACTGCTCAGCTTGATTCCCTTTTGACTTAATTCCAAAAGGTTGAGCTCTGCCTTTCCATCTGCCTTGGCATTGGCTGCTTTTCCCGTTCCAAAGAAGAGCGTGATACATTCAGCTTTTCCTATGTTCAGAATATTGATATCATAGGTCTGCTTTTTCTGATTGTACTTTAGCTTGATCGCCGGCTTCAGCTTTAAGACGGCTGTCTTTTTGACTGTGCTGAATTTACCGGGCTTTTTTGTGTTTTTCCCATCCGAGACCGCCAGATATGCTCTCACTCTGACATATTGGCTCGAAAAATTCTGGATATGCTGTTTCTCTGTTTCTTTGGATGAAATTTTAATGGATGTCTTTGACGTATTGATCGTCAGGACATTTTTCTTAAAGCTTTTGTCCTCAGAAATCTGATATTGGTATGATGCTGCCTCCGGCACTTTTTTGATGGAAATGGTCAGATTCGTACCGGATGTCCCGGTCTTTACGGATGGCTTTTTCAGTGCTGAGACCTTGAGCCATTTGGCATATACTGTAAAATTTTTTGCCGGCATTTTCTGCCCGAACTGAAATTTCTTCTTACCTTTGGAATCCGTGTACCATCCCAGGAACTTTTGGGTCGAGCTGGTAAGCTTTGGTGCTTTGGTCACTGCCCCATAACTAAACGCCACACTAGAGACTCCTTTTCCTCCGTTTTTGACGATCTTGATCGTGTAGGTATTTATCTTCCATTCTGCAGTGAGTGTATGTGCACTCTCTTTGGTCACCTTGGTTTCGGCAGTGATTTTTCTCTTTGACCCATCGGTGTCAATATCATACCATCCCAGAAAAGTATGACCTGTCCACGTGACGCTAGGAAGCGTCCCATAAGCTTCCCCAAAAACTACATTCTTTTTTGAAATGACACGCGCCGTTCCGGATGAAGCATCAGAAAAAGAAACCTCTATCGTCGATGCTTCTGCCGCCTCGCTCTTCATTCCAAGTAAAACCAGTGACATCATCAGAAATAGAACCCATATCTTTCCCCGTTTGATCAAACCCATGATTCCTCCTTTCTCTGCTTTTCCTCGTACTGATAATCTATGATGTCGGGGTCAAAGGTCACAAGGTGCTTCACACCTTGTGACCTTTGCACAAAAATTTGCGTGGACAAGCTCGCTTGTCCCTCCAAATCTTCGTGCAAAGTG
>CADBUD010000197.1 GCA_902797785.1 uncultured Lachnospiraceae bacterium | reverse complement strand
GGAAGCGATAAAGGCGACGAGCGATCAGGTCTTTTTAGATCAGCTTTTGAAAGAGTTCCATGCAGGCTCGGTGACCTCACAATAGGAGGAAATATTATGGATACAAGAATATACGTATGCACACATAAAAAGGCCGAAAAGCCATCCGATGAAATATATCAATTTATCCATGCAGGACATCAGATTAGTCCGGATCTGGGTTATATAGGTGATGATACTAAAGATCATATCTCCTACAAAAATAAAAGCTTCTGTGAACTTACCGCTATTTATTGGATCTATAAAAACATTTCCTGTGATATTGTGGGAATCTGCCATTATCGGCGCTATTTTATCGAAAATGAAAATTTTTTGTGCAAAGAACGCATTGAACAGCTCCTTGAAAAATATGATATCATACTGCCAAATTCATTAATGCATCCAAATAGCAATACCGAAGCATGGTACAGTGAACGCCATCATGCAAAGGACCTGCAGATCATCAAGGATATTATTGATGAGAAATATCCGGAATATTCTGATGCTTTTTTACATTCGATCAAGTGTAATTTATTTAGCATAGGAAATATGCTTATTACCAAAAAAGAAATTTTTGATGAATACTGCTGTTGGCTGTTCGACATCTTATTTGAGGCAGAAAAAAGAATTGATATTAGTGAATATGATGATTATCAAAAACGTGTCTTTGGCTTTTTATCCGAGCGATTGACACGGGTCTGGATGCTCCAGCATGCTTATCGGATTTATGAAATTGAAGTTCGGGAAATCGATCCGGCAACAGCTGAAAATGCAGTCAAAAAAGTCGCCCTGACCAATCGTATCATCCGACTGCAGATGGATGATCTGGTAACACTCTATAAAACTGGAAATTACATGGATCTGGCCGAGATTCCTTCGGTCTGGAAAAATTCAGAAGGCGTGAATCCTGTCTGGGTCTGCTGGTGGCAGGGACTGGAGCATGCTCCGGAAATGGTAAAGATGTGTGTTCAAAGCATCCAAAAGCATTTACCTGAGAATGGGGAGCTTATTCTGATCACTTTAAAAAATATAGAGGAGTACGTCATTTTACCCGATTGGATCTGGGCAGCTTTCCACGATGGAAAAATCTCCATGGCACTGCTTTCAGATATTCTAAGAGCCGAACTGCTTTATTTGTACGGTGGTCTATGGATAGATTCTACCTACTATATTACCCGATCATTAGCACCCGTTTTTGAATATGATTTTTTTACGATTAAGACACCATTTCCTAAATACCGGGCAGATATTGCACAAAATAGGTGGACGGGTAATTTTATGAAAATTTCCGCTGGAAGCTTATTTATGAGATTTTTATTAAATGGATTTTTTTATTATATCCTGAAATATCCGGATGAACCAGATTGTGATCTTATTGATCACCTTATTTTTATTGCCTGCAAAGAAATCCCCGGCACGGAAGAAATCATCAGCAGTTGCCCTGCCTCGAATCCACATTACCTGGATCTGACAGCATGCCTGAATAACGTCCGAAAAAAGAATCAAGAACTTGCCGATCTGTTTCCGGATACCTTTTTGTTCAAGCTCAGCTATAAAATAGAACTGCGGAAGGAAAATCTTGTCGGTCAGCAGACGTTTTATGGATATTTATGATTCAGCGGTCAAAAGTCTTTCTCTCCACCGACAAGCTCGCTTGTCGGTGGAGAGAAGACTTTATGATCGCCCACGATATGAGCAAGAAGTGTGGCGAAGCCACACGGGATAATATGATGTTCTACCACGAAAAAAGAGAATGGAAGAAAAAATAAAACTATGCTATAATGAGAAAAATACTTCTCATCCAAAGGAGGCGTCAAGTATGGATCTTACCATATATCAAAAAAATCCATTTATCATTATGGAACCGTCTGTTAGTTCTTTCTATTACAATATCATTAACCAGCTTCAGCCCAAATCCATCCTGGATGTTGGCATGTTTTTGAACCGCGCCGGCATGATTTCCCGCTCCTCGAGCACCAGAGCGCTAGATGACAATATCGCTCTGACTGGGATTTCTTTTTTAGAACATCCTCTTCCTGTTTATCATACGATTTACAATCAAATCTTTTATTATCCGACTTATTTTCAAGAGGAAGCCTTGACTGCCCCGTCCTATGATCTTACGGTTTTTTTGTCTCTTCCTGATTTAGAGAACAGGCAGACCCTGCTGTCCTTATTTGAACGAACCTTACCAAACACAGCATATTACTTCACTGATGATACGATTTTTAAAAATGATTCGGACAAAAAAGATCGTTATTTTACGGAGTCGGTCTATGTCTGCGAATCAAGAACCTATTACCTGATAAAGAACCATCGTCAATCATCTGTTTTATCTCAGGAAATTGGTCGTAGGCAATCCGAATAAAATAATCGGTAAGGGAAGCATCATTTGGATCATCTGCTTTTAAAAAGTAGAGATAATATCCATTAAGCAAAAACCGCATCAACAGGTGATGAGGCGTAATTTTTAATACATTGGCAGACCATTGTCCTTGACTGATTCGATTTTCCAACAAAGAGCGGTCTGTTTTTATGGTAAAAAAGTCATGATGAAGGATTTCCACTGGAAAATGTGTCATGTAATAATCAGGGTCAATCCACAGACCACCATAAAGATAAAGAATCCCTGCTTTTAATATCTCTGATAATGTGGATAAAGGAATCTTTCCTTCCTGATAAGCAGATAAAATCCAATCCGGAAAAGAAAAAAATTTAGAAACATTGTCCAAGGTAAGGAGATGAAATTCCATCTGGTCAGGGAGATTTTCTTCGATACTTTGAACACAGCTTCGGGTCGATTCCGGAAGTTCATTTCGTCCCTGCCACCAGCAGCTCCAGACAGGAAATTTCCCTTCGGCAGGCTTCCATAGAGGAGAAATTTCCGTAATATCATAAGCCAATCCGGACTGGTAGATTAAAATCAGATCATTGACTTGCAGGCGGATCATTTTATTTTTTAATTCAATTAATTTAAGCTCATTTTCCATCATAGAAAAATCCGTAGATCCAATATTAACCGCATATATTTTATAAGTATGCATCAACATGAAGACGCGGACAAGCCGCTCAGCAAGAAAGCCGAAGACCCGTTTCTGATAGTCATCATATTCACGAATGTCGATTCTTTTCTCAGCCTCAAATAAAAGGTCGAACAACCAGGCGCAATATTCATCATAAATTTCCTTTTTGGTAATGATCATATTTCCGATACAGAGCAGATTGCACTGCATGGCTAAATGAAAGGCTTCTAAATAATCGGGATATTTTTCCGCAATAATATTCTGAAGAATTGTCAGATCTTTGGCATGGTGGGTCTTTTGATACCATTCGGCGACACTACCCTTAGGAATCCTGGAGTCTTCCGGAAGAATGACATCATAAGAGGTCAGAAGCTCCTCGATACGTTCCTTGGATAAGATATTATTTTGTTCGACAAAATAACGCCGGTAATGACAGATTCCGACAATATCGCAGGTAACATTTTTATAAATCCAATACATCGCAGTGAGCTCACAAAAGCTTTTATTTTTATCAGAAATATTGTCATAAGTATCATCGCCTTCATATCCAAGATCATTACTCAGCCGGCGTCCTGCATGAATGATGCGATATAGGTCAGAATCCGGCTTGGTTGTCGTTTTATGCGTGCATACATATATTCTGGTATCCATTTGCCACCTCCTGATATTGTGAAGCTCACCTCACGGTTGCTTCTTTTTATTTT
>CADBUD010000196.1 GCA_902797785.1 uncultured Lachnospiraceae bacterium | reverse complement strand
TCATTTCGTTCATGAGTATAAAATAGAAGATCCAACAGGAAAACAGGGCGGTTCTGCGGTAAAGCAGGCTGCCTTGTTTTTTTATACTCATTGATCGGGGAAAACCCTAAAAAGTAAATATTTCATTTTTTTTTGACAGCAAATTCCTAAACTTTCTTATGATGAAAAAAGCAGGAATAGATGAGATAATATGACCATCAAATGGAATACTGCAAATCATAGCAGTTAAGGACCTGCGATATAACGTGGGCAGAAAATAATAAGGAAGGGTGAATGAAATGAAACACAAAAGATTCAGGCAGTACTTTTGGCAGCAGCATTGGCAGCTGGGACATTATTCTCCGGAGTATCTTATCCGATGGGAAGACTGGCGGCTGTATCACAGGCAGCAGAAGCTGAACCAAAGATTGAAGAGGATTTTGAAGGCAGCAATTATTTAGCAAAGACGAGGGGCGGAGCTTCCTTAGAGCTGACAACAGATCAGGTACACGGTGGCTCACAGTCCTTAAAGGTTTCTGGAAGAGATTCCTCCTGGAAGGGGGTAATCTGGGATATCAGTTCCTTCTCCGGCAAAAAAATTAAGATTTCCTGTTACGTAAAATCGACAGATTCCCAGGTTAAGCTGACAGCGGATGAAGGAAATCCATGGCCGAATATTACAACGGTAGATGCAAATATGGATGAATGGACGCTGGTGGAAGGTGAATATGCAGTAAACAGCTCGATTTCCAACCCGGGAATTTATCTGGAAACACCGAATGCAAATACGGATATATATGTAGATGATTTTAAGATTACGGTATTAGAGGCAATCAAAGAGCCACCTGCTGTAGGAAAAGAAGTCGTATTAAATGGAAATATGGAAGAAGAATTAGAAGAGTGGAGCGCTTTGGGGGATGCTTCTATCACGGCAGACACGAAAGAGTTTTCTGCCGGAAAACAGTCCGTCCTTGTTTCTGGAAGAAAAGCAGCGACAGATGGTATCACACAGAACCTGACAGGGTATGTAAAAGCAGGCAGCACCTATGAAATCAGTGCAAAGATCAAAGCAAAGGATGCAAAGAGCGCGGACAGCACCTATCAGATTACGATGAGCACAGGAGCTGATACATTAAAGACAGAGACAGCAGCCTCCGGAAAGATTTCTCAGAAAGAATTTACAACCATCGTAGGAAGTTACACGGTTCCGGCAGACGCAGATCTGACAAATGTACTTTTAAATATCTGTGCAGAAAAAGACACCGGAGATTTTTATGTTGATGAAGTCTCCATGATTGAGCAGGTGGGATTAGAGACAGATGCAGTTGCGAAAAAAATCGGACTTTCTAACCCGCTGACAGATACTTTCTATGGAGCGGATCCATATGCAATTACATATAATGGAAGAGTCTATGTATATATGACAAACGATACACAGCAGTTCGATGCCGAAGAGAAGAATGCCAATGGTTTTCCAAAGAACAGCAACGGTTATGGAAAAATCGCTACAATCAAGGTAATTTCTTCTGCAGATATGGTGAACTGGACCGATCATGGGGAGATTCCTGTTGCTGGAAAGAACAGCGTAGACAATCCACTGGGAATTGCTAAATGGGCAGGAAACTCATGGGCACCGGCGGCAGCATATAAAAAGATTGATGGAAAAGACAAATTCTTCCTGTATTTTGCGGACAATGGAAGCGGAATCGGTGTGTTAGAAGCAGATTCCCCGATTGGACCATTCTATGAGCCAGATGTTCCGACGGGAAGCCGGATCGTTCCAAGAGGAACACAGGGAGCAGAAGGTGTAACATGGTTATTCGACCCGGCCGTTCTTGTGGATGATGATGGAACAGGATATCTTTACTATGGTGGTGGAATTCCGGATGAGAGCAGCCAGGACAGCAAGAACCATCCGAAAACAGCACGTGTTATCAAATTAAAGGATAATATGGTAGAGACTGACGGAGACGCAGTTGCTATTGACGCTCCGGGACTTTTTGAGGATTCCGGAATTCATAAATATAATGGAAAATACTATTATAGCTATTGCTCGAATTTTTCCAACAACCTTCCAGAAACAGGAAATGGAAATATCTGTGTTATGACCAGTGACAGCCCGATGGGACCATTCACCTTTACACAGCAGATTTTGAGCAATCCGGCAACGTTCTTTGGCGTAGGTGGAAACAATCATCACTGTGTCTTCAGCTTCAATGATAAATGGTACATTACCTATCATGCGCAGACTCTTGGAAAAGCAGTAGGAAGCGCAAACGGATATCGTTCTACCCATATCGATGAGCTGACCTACAAAGAGGACGGATCCATCAATCCTGTTACAGGAACAATGGAAGGTGTGGCTCAGACTCAGAATCTGAATCCATATGAAAGAATTGAGGCAGAAACGATCGCATGGCAGTCAGGAATCAACATCGCAAACTGCAGCCAGCCGGGAGGAATGGTAAAGGAAGAGAACAGAAAACTGACCGATGTTCGGAATAACAGCTGGGTATCCATTGCCAATGCAGATTTTGGTTCCAAGGGAAGCCAGAAATTTACAGCAAGCATTGCGTCAGAAACAGGTTCGAACATTGAGATTCATTTAGACAGCGTGACCAGCGAGCCGGTTGCTGTATTAAATGTAGCTTCTACAGGAAGCAGCGAGACCTTCAAAGAAATGAGCTGGGATGTTGAAGGAATCACAGGAGTTCATAATGTCTTCTTCGTATTTAAAGGAAATACGGCAAAAGATAAGCTGGAGATGGATTACTATAGCTTCACGGAAAAAGGTGAGAGCACAAATCCAACGGATCCGACGAACCCAACGGATCCGACGAACCCAACGAACCCAACGGATCCGACGAACCCAACGAACCCGACCAACCCAACGGATCCAACGAACCCGACGAACCCAACGAACCCAACGGATCCAAAAAACCAGACAAATCCAACAAATCCAGAGAATCAAACAGCGAAGATTGCATTGACCTATTCTTCTCTGCCGCTTCAGGTAAAGAAATCAACGACTGCAGTTGCCTTAAAATCCAGCAGTGTCAAAGGAGACAAGATCGTATCTGCTTCCAGCAGCAAGGCATCAGTAGCAACAGCAAGCGTTAAGAACGGAAAACTGACGATCAGCGGAAAGAAAGTCGGAAAAGCAGTCATTACCGTGAAAACAAGCGGAAATGGAACAGCAAAGGTTACAATCAATGTAAAGAAAAAGGTTTCAGCTACAAAGATCAGTGTTGCGAAAAAGAAATATGTATTAAAGAAGGGCGGTTCTGTAAAATTAAATCCGACCCTGACACCGGTAACAGCAACAGGAAAGATTACCTATAAATCATCCAAGAAAAAGGTTGCAGCTGTATCAGCATCCGGTAAGGTAACAGCAAAGAAAGCCGGAAAAGCTGTGATCACGATCAAGAGTGGAAAGAAGACAGCAAAGGTAAAAATCACAGTAAAATAAAATGAGAAAAAAACGATATAGACTCTAGTCACAGGGGAAGTGTAAAGAGAGAAGAAAAGAGCTGCTGCATTTTAGAGAGAACAATAGAATGTGGCAGCTTTTTTCAAAAAAAATTAGATGGGAGAAGAAAACTATGAGATGATTTAGAAAAATACTATTTATTACAATATTATGTTTTATGTTTGGAAACGTGTCAAATGCAGCACCAAAGATTTTTAAAGGAGGATTTGCAAGGTGTGATAATCTTAAATATGCTATTTTTAACGGATCGGAAAGAATAAATAATAAATTAGAATTAGAAGCGAAAAATTCCGTAAACCAGTGGAATGGAATTACACCTTATGTTAATATAAAAAAGGGAGATATTAGTACGGCGCAAATTATTTTGGACATGGGAAGAATGGACCCGCCTTCTCCAGGAAAATTAGGTAAAACATTATTTGTAGGAGCTGATGGAAATAATGTAAAAACAAGTGACAGATGGGTTAAAGCATTATGTATACGTTTTAATTTTGATGGAACAAAGGAAAATAAATATGCGACCACAGTTCATGAGATAGGCCATGCTCTATCATTAGCTCATTGTGCCAATGCCAAAAAACACAGTTTTCATATTATGCACCAGGGATTAAAAGATAGTTATAAAGTTACAAAGTATGATAAGAAAAAATTAAAATATAAATGGGAAAAAAGAAAATAACACTACTATAGGGAGGTACATCATGAAAAGAATTCTAATATTTTTAATATTATTAATTTCTTTAACAGGTTGCTCTATAAAAAATCAAACGGATATTGCAAAAACAGAGGAAGTAGACGAAAGTGTTGACCTGGATGAATTAGAAGAAGTGGAGAACATTTGTGATTTACAAGAATTTGATTATCTGGATTTGAAAGCAAAAGCGGATATTGTAGCTCGAGTTAGAGTATTAGATAATTTGTCTAGAAATAATTCAGAATGTCAATACACAAATATCGGCGGGGAACGTTATATGATAGGATGTTTCTCAAGAAGAAAACTACAGATATTAGAGATTTATAAAAATAATAATAAAGATTTAGGAAATACGTTAACTATTTTAGAAATGGCAGGAATAAGTAAAAATACATATTATCATGATGAAGGATATGAGGCTTTAAAAAAAGGAGAAGAATATATTTTTTTTTAAGTAATGAAACAGCGAGTGGGGAATATGCACTAATAAGCAATATGAATGGCTTGGTTAGTATAGATGAACCATTGGAAAATGAACAATTTGCAGATATTGCAGTAAAAGCATTGATAGAATATGAAAGTGATTTATCTAAAAAAGATAAGCAAAGAATTATTGATTCAAAAATTAGTTTAAGTAATCATTCTCTTCAAAATTCAGAAGATATAGAAATTCAAGTTGATTCTAAAAAGACACTGGATATTACATTGGAAGAGAAAACAAATGGAGAGATTTTAGTAAAGACGCAATAAAAATGAAAAAACAGATAGGAGAAGAAAAATGAAAAAAAGAGCAGCACATCAAATCATGAGTAAAGTTCTGGTCTTTCTTCTGGTATTTACTGCCTTGTTTTCCAATGGAACCAAAGTATGGGCAGGAAAAGCAGCAAAGACCGCAAAGAAAGCAACGATAAAATCGAAAAGTATCACCCTGACGGTAGGAAGCTCCAAAAAGATCACAATAAAAAATAAACAGAAAAAAGCAAGCTATACCTTTGGATCCAAAAATAAGAAAATTGCTTCTGTCAGCAAAGCCGGAGTGATCAAAGCAAAAAAAGCCGGTAAGACGAAGATTACAGTCAAAGAAAAGCTGAATAAGAAGACACGGACCGTTGGAAAAGTATCTGTTACCGTAAAAAAGAAAAATCAGAAAAAAGATAATACAAAAAAAGACGATACAAAAAAGACGGATAACGGAATAGGAGACTCCGGAAAAACGGACAACGGAAGTGGAGATTCCGGAAAGACCGATAATGGAAGTGGGGATTCTGGAAAGACCGACAACGGAAGCGGAGATTCCGGAAAGACCGACAACGGAAGCGGAGATTCCGGAAAGACCGATAGTGGAAAAGAGGATTCCGGAACAGATAATCCGGGAACAGATGACCCGGGCAAAGATAATCCGGGGACAGATGACCCGGGCAAAGATGATCCGGGAAAAGACGACCCAGGAAAAGATGATCCGGGAAAAGATGATCCGGGAAAGGACGACCCAGGCAAGGATGATCCGGAGACAGAGCCGACCACCGTATACCTGAATCGGTTCGAAGATGGAGATACCAAGGGAATCCTCCCTAGAGGCGGCGCTTCCTTAGAAATCTCTAATAGTGAAAATCACTCCGAAGGCGGAAAGAACTGTCTGGTCATTTTGTCCCGTACAGCGACCTGGCATGGTGCGACGATGGATTTAAAAAAGCTGACAAAGGTATCAGAGACCTATGAGTTCAGCGCGTGGGTGAAGCTGGTCAATGCAGGAACACATGAAATCGACATGACACTCGAATACAAGGATACGGCAGGAAATTCCCAGTGGAGAAATATTGGAAAAATAGATGCGACGGCCAGTGAGTGGGTTCATTTGACCGGTTCCTATAAGATTCCGGAATATAGCGATGTTTTGAACGTCTGCTTTGAGATTCCGGACTCCGAGACCGAATCCTTCTACTTAGATGACTTTGAAATGACCGGAATTCCGGTAAATCAGGTCAGCTTCAAGATGACCGATGAAATCTACAGCGATATGGTTCAGTCCTCCTTCCTTTCTTCCGGTAACAACGCCAAGATGAAAAAGGTCATCGAAAAGGCAAAGAAGGGTGAGAATGTCACGATCGCAGTGATCGGCGGCTCCATCACAGAGGGCGCTTTAGCGACTCCGAACAGCAATTGCTACGCCCAGACCCTTGCAAAATTATTTGCAGAGAAATTCGGAAAAGATGGAGGAGCCAATGTTCATTTCGTCAATGCCGGAATGAGTGGAACACCTTCTTCCTTAGGAATCATTCGTTACCAGAGAGATGTGATCGGTCAGATGGAATATGCCGGTTTTGGTTCCATACCGGATGCGCTCTTTATCGAATTTGCAGTAAATGATGCCGGAGAAGCAACGGATGGAGGAGCTTATGAAGGTCTGATTCGGAAAGCGCTTTCCCAGGGAACCGCAGTATTTCTCATATTTGCAGCATTTCAGGGAGATGGAGTGACCCCGAATACCGTCTGCCAGTCCAAATATATTCCATTCGGAGAATATTATGATCTTCCAATGATCAGCATGGGAAATGCAATGAAAAAATATTTCACTCAGGATGGATTTCAGGAATGGTATTTTGGCGACAGCCTTCACCCGAACAACAGCGGACATCGTTTGATGGCAGACTGCATTATGAATGTCTTAGAGACCATGGACAAAGAGGATGCAGAAGCAGATAATATTCCGGATGTCTTGTCCTTCAAGGCAAAAAAGACAGATTCCTATCAGGATATCACAATGATCGACGCCTCCACAGATGTTTCAAAATATGACGCGATCAAATCCATTGATGCCGGTGGATTTACACAGAAGGATCCGGCGACCTGTTCTTTTCAATATGAGTACAAGGGACAAAAGGCGGCATCCTGGTTTCCAGACAATTTTATGCATGGCGCAGACAGTTCATCAGACAGTTTAAAGATTACAGCAGAGTGCAGAACCCTGATGATTGTATATAAGGCCAGCAATAGTTCGGCCTATGGGTCAGCAGACCTTTATATTGATGGGGTGAAAAAGAAAACCTTGAGCTGTTACGAATCGACTGGCTGGAATAATGCAAAGGTGGATGTAGTATTTACAGACTCTACAGCAAAAGAGCATACGATCGAGCTGAAAATGGCAGATGGAAATGAAAAGAAATGCTTTACCATGATTGGATTTGGAATCCAGTAAGAAAAAGAAAATAAAAAAAACGACCTTTCAACAGGAGGAAACAGCCTCCGTTGAAAGGTCGTTTTTCATTTGAAGTAGAACAAAAAAGAAAAACCATTCTGGCAGGGCTTGCTGTCAAGATGGTTTTTCTAGGAAAAATAGGGAGAATGAGATACACATGTATTATATTATCAGAGAGGATAGAAAACAACATCCTTAAAAAGTATAGATGTTTTGGTAAAAAATGAGAAAATATATAGTTTTTAGAGTTTTTGATGAAATTATATATTTGATTCAACAGACATGATGTGATATAATGAGGAAAATCACTTGCTTGCAAGATTGATTTTTTGAGTGGCGTAATAAAGCCGTCTCACTAAAAAACAGTGAGAAAACCATATTTCCGGTTCCGGGAGGAGCATGGCCGGTCAGAAACAAAGGCTGTGTTGCCGGTGTCCAGTCTCGCATTGAATTGTCCTGGGAACACGCGGCAGCCGGAGATATGTTCTTTAGGAGACAGATAGTTCAAAAGGCGCTGACAGAAAAAAGCAGAAGCCGTGATGTGGCCATTACAGCGCGGAAAGGGAAGAAAATGGAATTATGGGATATTTATGATAAAAATAAAAAACGTACCGGCAGGACAATGAAACGAAATGACTGGTGTCTGCAGGACGGAGAATATCATCTGACGGTTTTAGGCGTTGTGTGCCGGCCGGATGGGCGGTATCTGATTACCAAACGTGTCATGACAAAGGCATGGGCTCCGGGATGGTGGGAGGTTTCCGGCGGAGCAGTCATGGCAGGAGAAGAATCGGAAGAGGCAGTCAAAAGAGAAGTCTTAGAGGAGACCGGACTGGATGTTTCCGGCGCAGAGGGAGGATATGTCTTTACCTATCAAAGAGAAAATCCGGGAGAGGGAGACAATTATTTTGTAGATGTCTACCGGTTCGTTATGGAGTTTGATGAAACGGATGTGAAGCCGCAGGAAGCGGAAACGGATGGATTTATGCTGGCAACACATGAGGAAATCAAAGAATTTGCAGATCAGGGAATCTTCCTGCATTATGATAGTATCAAGAGAGTATTTGAAAAATAATGGGATGATGTGTTACTATTCACAGCCGCTATCCCGCAAGGTATTTTCAAGCGCATTTTGCTTGAAAATCCGGGGTAGCAGTGCGCCAAATACGACCGAAGGGAGTATTTG
>CADBUD010000195.1 GCA_902797785.1 uncultured Lachnospiraceae bacterium | reverse complement strand
TAATAAAGGCCTCCTTAAAGTATTTATATTTTACCTTAGGAGACCTTAATAATACATAACTATTATATTTTTACAGACTTTTTTTCATTCAGAAATCATCTGCCTTATAAAAATAAAAAGGGGTTAATTTTATTTCAGCAAATTCTGTATATCTTTGCTTTTAAGTACTTTTCCTGTGGAAACAACCTTTTCGTCTACCACCAATGCAGGCATACTCATTACACCATAGGACATTACCTTTTCCATATCTGTAATATACTCTACCTCTGCTGAAAGGTTTCCTTCTGAAACAGCCTTTTTTGTTTCTTCATAAAGTGCTTTGCAGCTTTTACAGCCCGATCCTAAAATTTTAATATTCATTGATAAAATCCTCCATTCTTTTATTTGTTTTATGGCATACCGCAGCCAATGGCTGCAATCAAATAAAAAAAGAATCATCCTGTTCGTAGATGCACGTGCTATAATGCACTTATCGCGGTATCTGCGTACCAATTATCCATCGGGAACTAAATTCCCCTGCAAGCATTCATACGAAAGGATGATCCTATGAACACTATTTTAGAACAGTATAAGGATAAAATCAATGGCACTTTTTCATTTTTTGACAGAATGATTATCAAAGGTCATATCTTCCAGCTTTTTTCCCTTTCCGGCCGTAAGTTCTTTCTTTCCAGCCTGAATGTTCTCCTGAAAGATTTTTCCACCTATGCCGCCCAGGTAACCGACCAGATCGTTTCCCATGTTGAAGCGATGGCCACTGATTCAAAACGTCCGCTGGTTTATCTGACTTCATCCAAAATCTCAAAGGAGCAAACTGCCCTGGAAATTTTAGAGAAGGATCCGGTCTCTGAGGGTCTCATTTGTATTTTATCCGTGGTGGAGACCTGTCAGACTTTTCAGCCTGTCAAACAGGAAAACGGCCTGCTTGATCTCCGCTTTGTCAACCGCAAGTGCAAGTATTATTACTTTTATTATCTTGATAAAAACTTTGGTTTTATGCATGTAAAGCTTCAGACCTGGTTCCCTTTTCTGATCCAGGTTTACATCAACGGACGGGAAATGATGAAGCATATTTTTGATGAGAATGGTATTTCCTATCAAATGTATGACAACTCTTTTTCTTCCCTCAGTGACATTGAAAAAGCACAGCAGCTCGCGGACAAATTTGATTCCAAATCCCTTTGCCGCCAGCTTGATTTCTTTGCCCATAAAGTAAACCCTTATCTTGATACTATTGAAGGAATCCTGCATTCCGGTTACTACTGGTGTGTGGATCAATGCGAGTTCGCAACCGATGTCATGTTTAAGAGCCGCGAAGCTCTGGAGGATCTTTATCCATCCCTGGTTGGCCACGCATTCTACGACTTCAAATGTACAGATGTTTTTTCCTTTCTCGGACGCAAACTGAACTATAAGTTCCAGGGAGAAGCAGTCTCCGATTACCGTAAACGTCCAGAAGGCTGGAGGATTAAATTCAAAATGAAGTCTAATAGTATCAAGATGTATGATAAATTCAACTGCCTCCGTATTGAGATGACCATCAATGACCCAAAAGAATTTCAGGTTTACAAAGAGGTTCACCACAGGGATGGAACGACCTCAAAACGCTGGGTTCCCATGGGAAAGTCGATTGCCAACCTGTACCGGTATGCTGAAATATCACTGGCCGCAAATAAAAGATTCCTGAATTCCATGACAAATGTGATACCGGCAAAAACCATCGAAAAAGAGATCAATAGCATCTGCACGAAAAAGGTCACAGCTACCCGGAATTACTCCGGATATAATGTCTGGTCTCCGGAAACCTTCCGTTTGTTTGAGGCAATTTCCGATGGGAGATATCTGGTCAGAGGTTTCACGAATAAGGACATCCGCAGGGTGATTTTCGGGAAGCAATCGGAAACAGTCCAAAACAGGGGACGGATGAGCAGAACACTTTCCAAACTTCGTGCGCATGGACTGGTACGTAAGATCCCTCATTCCAGAAGATATCTGTTAAGTGATAAGGGACGGCGTGTGCTTGGCGCCCTTATCGAAACAAAACGTAGAACCTATCCGGAACTTGCGGCCGAATAAAAACAGCCACTTATAACAGTCGGTTTGCCTGGCGTATGGCAGGTTTTATGCTTGTGCCCAAAACTAAAAATGAATGTTTTTTATTATTGTTCTGATAATGCAATAACATATCAATGCCCGAAAACCAATTACTAAATAAACAAATACTGAAATATATTAAATCCATATCCCACCAGAATAATTCCGACAATACAGACGATTACAAAAGCTCCCATCAATTTTGACTTGATTGCCTGTTTTAACATGATAAGTGATGGAAGGCTTAATGTAGTGACCGCCATCATAAAGCTCAGAATCGTTCCAAGCATTGCACCCTTTCCAAGCAATGCTTCCGCTACCGGAATCGTGCCAAAAATATCCGCATACATGGGAACTCCTATCAATGTTGCCACAATGACACCAAAAGGATTTTTACTGCCGAGAACCGTTTGAATGAAATCTTCCGGTATCCAGTTGTGTATCACTGCACCAATCCCAACACCCAAAAGAATGTATGGAAACACTTTTTTGAATGTTTCTATGACCTGTTCCCTTGCAAAGATAATACGATCATGTCTTGTCAGTTCTGGAGAATCAATATCTATACTGTCTTTATGGTTCCGTATAAAATCTGCGACCTGATCTTCCATGTGCATTTTTTCGATCAATGTTCCGCCAGCTACTGCAATCACTAATCCGAGAAGAACATAACAGGTAGCAATCTTCATTCCGAAAATACTGATAAGAAGAACAAGACTTCCAAGGTCAACCATAGGCGAAGAAATCAAAAAGGAAAAAGTTACGCCTAATGGAAGTCCTGCACTTGTAAATCCCATGAAAATCGGAATAGAGGAACAGGAACAGAATGGTGTCACTGTACCAAGCAAAGCACCGATCACATTGGCAACAATGCCATGAAATCTCCCCATGATCCTTCTACTTCGTTCCGGTGGAAAAAAACTCTGTATATAAGATATACCAAAAATCAGAATACAGAGAAGAACTGTAATCTTGATTACATCATACAGGAAAAAACTGATACTTCCACCAATCTTTGAAGTAATATCAAGTCCCAAAGTATTTAGGATGCTGTCAATCAAACGTTTCAACCATTTCATCCCCAATACTTCATTCTGAATAAAATCCCACATAGCTAAGTCCTCCCTTATCAGCATATAAAAGATTTCCATAAATATTTTTCAGCGGTTGACAAACTTATCCTTCTTACTGTTTGCCAATTTAACCAATGTCAGCATAACCGGTACTTCCGTCAGTATTCCAACCGTTGTTGCAAGGGCTGCCGGGCTTGTTGTTCCGAAAAGGGCAATCGCAACAGCTACTGCAAGTTCAAAAAAATTAGATGCACCGATCATTCCTGCAGGAGCTGCTATATCAAAAGGAAGTTTGAGTAATCTGCAAATTCCAAAAGCAAGAAAGAAAATTAAAAATGTTTGTATCGTTAATGGTATGGCAATCAGTATAATGTGTAACGGATTGGCAAGTATCACCTTTGTCTGTGATGCAAATATAAGTACCAGAGTAAGAAGTAATCCAATGGTGGTCGCATGATCGAATTTATGGAGAAAGAAATTCTCAAAATATGCCTTTCCCTTAGACCGTATTACAATCATTCTTGTCAGTACACCTCCGACTAATGGAATAACGACAAAAAGCATAATGCTTATAAAGAGCGTACTGTATGGAACACTTACTTTTCCAACACCAAGAAGAAATTTCACAATCGGTACAAAAGCTACTAAAATAATTAGGTCATTTGTGGCTACTTGAACAACAGTATATGCCGGATTCCCCTTTGTCAGTGTACTCCAGACAAAAACCATTGCCGTACATGGTGCAGCTCCCAATAAAACAGCGCCGGCAAGGTACTCCGTTGCAAGTTCTGGAACAATCCATGTTTTGAAAACAATAAAGAAAAACAAATAAGCAAATGCATACATAGTAAATGGTTTTATGAGCCAGTTTATGATCCATGTGACAAATAAGCCCTTTGGATTTTTCCCGATTTCTTTTACACTCTGGAAATCAACTTTCATCATCATCGGATAAATCATTACCCATATCAATACTGCTATAGGAATTGATATTCCCGAAAGATTCATTCCATCCATAAACTTAGGTATTTCCGGAAAATAATATCCGATACCAACTCCAACTACCATACACAAAAGTACCCAAGCGGAAAGATACTTTTGAAAAAAACTGATTCCTGTTACCTGTTTTTTCATGATCTTAGCCCTCTATTCATATAAATATAGAAATATGTCTATGTATTGTTCAAAAAATAAAAGAAGAAAAAAGCTATTTCCTACATTCTATGATGATCCTTTTTTTTGTTACAAATACAATCTTCTTTCTCGTAAAACATGACATTCAGCTTTGAAAGAAGTCCTTCTAACTTTTCCATATTTAAGGAATAATAGATATTCTTCCCATCTCTGCGATCATTTACAATGCCAGCCTCAACCAAAACCTTCATATCATGGGAAAGGGTAGGCTGAGTGATGTCAAAACTCTCCAAAATCTTACAGGCACATAATTCTCCACAAGAAAGCATATCAACTATGCGTAGCCTTTTTGCATCAGATATTGCTTTTAGTATCTTAGACGTTTCCTTATAAATCGGTTCCATGTAGCAAGCTCCTTACATAGATTTTTTTCTATGTGTCTGATGATAACACACATATAGAAAAATGTCAATATGTTTACAAGATATTTCTCTTAATGTTCAAAACAAATAAAATTATCAAGCCTATAAAAGAAATGATGATAAGCCTATATCAGCCTATATAGGATGGCAGAAAAGCCTATATCAAGCCTATATAGGAAATGGCGAAGCCTACTAATCGTTAATATTCCGACGGATCATCAATAGCAAGTGCGTTAAGTGAACATTGTGAGTTGGGTGTGGTATTCAGACCATCCTCTGCCTTGTTACAATCAATCCGCAAGGTGTATCACTCATAAAAGTTGACATCTATACAATTATAGTGTGCATTATATGTTGCATATATCAATCTCATTTTTATCCGTCCTATCTCCATACTCGTCGTATAGCAGTCATTATTGTGTACTTTTCAGTGAGCATATCTTTAATTCCGACTATCAAATTATATTGTATTATTTGATGTTATCGTATTTTCTTTCCCTTGTTTTTTCC
>CADBUD010000194.1 GCA_902797785.1 uncultured Lachnospiraceae bacterium | reverse complement strand
TTACTATTCACAGCTCCGCTGTTCATAGCAACAAAATGCACACGCCAAAGGCGCACAGAGTGGAAATATGCCCTAACGGTCATATTTTGCGCTCACTGCCCCGGATTTTCATACTCTGTACGCCTTCGGTGTGCAAAAAACGCATGAAAATACCTTACGGGATAGTGGCTGTGAATAGTAACAGATAGCCATCCATGTGTATTTTTTATACTTGTCAACAAAAACCAGAAATGGTTTTCGTTAGCGAGTATAAACCATCCTTACAAACAGCGTTTACATGCACGATATCCTAATTGTTCTGCTTCTTCTCTTGTTCCGTAAAATTCCTGTTTATTCTTTTCATTCATCGTGGAAACACTGGAGCAATCCGGTCGGTGAAACACCATGGTAATAGTATTTAAAATATAATCGGCAGTTTGACCTTCTTCTATCCCTGCCTCTCCGGCAGTATAGTCTCCTGCTGCTTCTGTTAAGAAGCTTATCGTTTTTCCATCTGACTCTGCTGTCAAAGTCCCCTGTAGATCTGTTCGAAACAACTCTATGTCCAGGGCTTTTAGCCGGTCCATTGTCTGTTTTGCAGGATGCCCATAGGAATTATTTAAACCGCAGCTGATTATTGCATAGGAAGGTGATACTGCTTTTAAAAATCCCTCTGAACTAGAAGTTTCGCTTCCATGATGATTCACAACATATACATCGGATTTCAACTCCAGACCAGATTCAAGCATTTCATATTCACTCAGTGCCGAAGCATCTCCGGCAGATATAAAGCTCGTATCTCCAAATACCAGACGGATTCCCACAGAATAATCGTTTTCATCTGAATACTGAGTATCTTTTGGCGATAGAATCGTGAAGCTTCCTTCTCCAAACGAATAGCTTTCCCCTACGACAGGTGCTGTAATCGTAAGATTCTGATTCTTTACCATCTTTTTGAAGGAATCATATATCTTGGAATCTGCTTCATACTCCGGAGCAATCACACAGTCAACCGGAAATACATTTAGACATCCCACTAGTCCGCTGATATGATCTGCATCATAATGTGTCGCAATGCAATAGTCCAACGATTCTACTCCAAGATTTTTCAGATAACTGACAACGTAAGATGAGGTAGAGCGGTCTCCTCCATCGACCAATAAAAAATGTCCTTCTGTTTCATAAACAGCGGCACTTCCCTGACCTACATCCAGAAAATATGCCTTCAATTTACTTTCCTTTGGAGTTTCCGATGTCAGACCTTCGGATGAAAGCCCCCCTGTCCCTGTCTCTGTCTCTGATTGATCAGACTGCTGACAACCCGAAATCAAGAACAGGGTACAGAATAAAAGTATCATTACTTTTTTTAATCTCTTATCCATAAAAGTACTCTCTCTGTTTATACTGCTTTTTTATACTGCATCGCAAATCGTTTCATCTCTCTTGCGCTTTTGCGGACTGTATCTGTAATATGGGCTCCTCCTAAGATGCGGGCAAGCTCTTCTACCTCTTCCTCCCTTTTCAGCTCATGAATCTTTGTGCAGGTCTCTTCCTCCCGACACTCTTTTTCGATCAGGAAATGCTGGTCTGCCATCGCTGCAATCTGAGGAAGATGAGTAATGCAGATCACCTGCCGCTCCTTTGCCAGCTCTGCCATTTTCTCGGAAACCTTTTGCGCTGTCCTTCCGCTGATTCCCGTATCGATCTCGTCAAAAATCAAGGTATCGATCCTGTCATTTCTAGCGAGTACGGTCTTGATTGCCAGAACGATTCTTGAAAGCTCTCCTCCTGAAGCCACTGCCCCTAATGGTCTTCTGCGTTCTCCCGGATTGGTGGAAATCATAAATTCCA
This sequence comes from uncultured Lachnospiraceae bacterium, assembly GCA_902797785.1. Classification (GTDB taxonomy): domain Bacteria; phylum Bacillota; class Clostridia; order Lachnospirales; family Lachnospiraceae; genus RUG14305. Next base: position 1,426 of record CADBUD010000194.1, on the reverse strand, counting down.
CATCCTCCATTCCCTGAGCTGATGGTTTTTCCTTTGGCAGAAACTCCATTCCAAAGTCTACATTTAAGAAATTCAGATCCGATAGGGCATCGAATATCTTTTGCTCCAGGACCTTTGCCGCTTTTTTCCGGAGACGGGTCAGTTCCTCTGCGGCAGCATAATATTCCTTTAATGTCTGGTCTGCCCTTTTTTGTAATTGATTCCGATATTCTTCGGAATGGGAAAGCTGCTCTAATTCTTTCATCTGTTCCTCCCGATAATTCAGGATATCCGGAATCGTTGTCCCGTATTTTCTCTTTAAAGAATTGATCAGATTTAACCTCTCTTCTGTTTCCCGATATTCCTCCTGGGAAAAGTCGAACGAATCCGCATACTCTTTACAGCGGTATACAAGATCTGACAATTCTTCCTCCATTCTGGACATACTCTCACATAGTTCTTCTGCCCCACCATCACAATCCGAGATGGAATAGAGCTCCCTGGACGCTGCGGATAACAGATCACTGGCATTCTGCTCCCCGTTATTTTTTAAATAGCAGACAGCTGACTGAAGGGAAGATAAAATATTTTGCGCATTTTCCATCTTTTTAAAACGCTGCTCCAGTCTTTCATCCTCTCCCTCGTTTAATTCTGCCTTTGAAATTTCTTCGACTTCATAAGTTAAAAAAGAAATCCTGCGAAGCCGCTCCTCCTCTCCCATGGCAGTCTGCTCCAACTTCCTATGTAGTCCCTCATAGGCATGATATTTCTCTGAAACGACCTTTTTCTGTGAAAAAATCTCATCTTTTCCAAAATCATCCAATACCTGCAGCTGATTTCCTCTATTCATAAGGGACTGGTTTTCATGCTGTCCATGAATATCAATAAATATGGAAGCTACCTGATGAAGCATGGCATTTGTCACGGACTCGCCATTGATCTTATTGATACTGCGTCCGTTCCGAATGCGTCGCTGGATAATGACCATATCCTCTTTGCTATCGATTCCCGCTTCGTTTAGTGCCTCTCTCTGCTCTTCATTTTCAATTTCAAAAACTAACTCCACCAGGGCGTGATCTGTTCCCTTTCGGACCAGGTCTTTTGAAACCTTTCCCCCAAGAGCAAGATTCATCGAACCAATGATGATCGATTTTCCTGCTCCGGTCTCTCCGGTCAGGATATTCAGCCCTGGCTCAAAATCTACCTCTGCCTCCTGAATCAATGCCAGATTTTTCACGTGTAAATTTAATAACATTGCTGTCCCTTCTTTCGAATATTTGTTCTGTTTGTTTGCATTATATCACTCTTTTTCTACAAATGCAAGTTTTTTTCGAACAAATGTTCCAGGGGTATTTCCCTCTGTTACTATTCACAGCCGTTATCCCGCAAGGTATTTTCAAGCGCATTTTGCTTGAAAATCCGGGGTAGCAGTGCGCCAAATACGACC
>CADBUD010000193.1 GCA_902797785.1 uncultured Lachnospiraceae bacterium | reverse complement strand
CTATCACAGCCCCAAAATGCATCATCATCAATCTCTACCACCCCATTAGACAGGGTCACAGAATTCAATGCTTTACAATTTTTAAATGCATATGCTGATATTCTATAGAGTCCGGAACCAGAACCAATAGAAACAGATTTTATATTATCACAATCTTCAAATGCACCACCATAAAGAGAGTCACTTACCCAACCATCATCACTGTCATAATATCCAAAACACCGGAAATTTGAAGCCAATGCAACAGAAGTAATACTGTCACAATTTCTAAAAGCACTTGTACCAATACTTTTTACATATGTAAACGATATATCTTTTAAACTAGTACAATAAGCAAAACATCTATTGGGAATATCTGTTAAATCTTTTCCAAATTTGATGGATGTCAAATTTGAACACCCATAAAAAGCACAATCATCTACTTTCGATATGTATTCAAATCCAGAAACACTTTTTAATTCTGTACAACCTTCAAACGTAGATTTTCCTATGTAACGCATATTAGATGAAAACGTAATAGATAACAATTTTGTATTATTTTTAAATGTAGGTTGATACCAATATCCTGCTATAGATGTAACTTTTTTTCCTGCGATCTTTGCCGGTACTTTAATATGCGATTCTGCGCCTGTATAACCTACAATTCTTATTGTATTATCATCATTTATGCTATACTTCCAAAATCCCGAAACTTCATCTGCATATGCCTCCTCTGGCATAATCAAGCCAACTCCCACGACACACACACATACAATCAGCATCATTTTTATCATTTTTTTAATCATTTCTTTTCCTCCCATACAATTTAATATTTTTCGAAACCCAATCAACTTCCAGACTAACCATAATCTTGTTTTTTCATATTCCTTCCTCCCATCTTTATTTCCTTACCAATAAATCCCCCCTGCGCAACAAATTCCACGTTACAGCTCCACTCACAAAAAACGCAGGAAAAACCAATATGAAGCGTTACGGCTATGACATAAAAGCATACTTTTTTCCGCACTTGCTCATTGAAAAAAAATTGCCCTTATGATATAATAAATTCCACATTTACATGGAATTTTTCACCAATCAAGGGCAATTTTTCACCTGCGGAAAAAAGTATACTTTTTTCCGCAATAATAATATTGAATATAGAGGACGTTGCCGTTCCAGAAGTCGGATTCCATGCGGATGATGTCGTCTATCATTTTCTGGTCCCTACGGACTTCATGGAAGATGAAGCTGTTCCCGCCTATGAGCGCCGCAATATATGCCTTTCGCATCCCTGTCACCGCCATGTAATGCTGGAGCTGGAAAACATATTCTTCAGGAACGCCATATTCCCATTCGTTCTTTTTATATGCGGAAGCCGTCTTTGCTTCAAATATCACGTGCTCGCCATCCTCATTGATGGTTCCGTCAAGGTCCGCCAGCATGAACGGGTAGTCGTCGCTCTGCAGGATGGCGTTCTTCGCCCTGACCTTCAGCCCCGTCCTCCTTGTGAACTCCTCTTTTACGACGGATTCAAGGATGCTTCCAAAATGCGTGAACTCGTTTCCAGCCTCCTGAGGGATGCACGCTCCCGTCTTTTCCTGCCAGAGCTCGTAAATGGAGCGCCACGGATTGATTCCAGCGATCACGGAAGCGTCCGAGCCGCCGATTCCCTTCGTCCTCTACTTCAGCCATTCTTCTTTTTCCATTTTTGCTGTCTTTACCAATACTTTCATGATTTCCACGACCTTTCTTGTTTTTTGATTTTTATGTCACTTTACGGAAAGTCTGTCCCGACTGTCCATGTTAAGACTTCGCTCCCTGTTTTCTGCACGGCAAAAAGAATCCCCCGCAGGAAGACCCTGCAGGGGATATGTTTTGTTTTCTATATTCCTTTTCTGTTTCATGCCGCCATCACCATCTTATATGCCCTGTCAATCATTGCATGTCCGCCTGCGGTTTTCAGGAAAAGGTTCTCCTGATAATTCTTCGTCCTGCGGATTGGCTCGGCATGGGTGGCAAAATCCGAAACCGCATTTAGAAAGCGGTATCCAGTATGCTTCATGTCCTTTAAATCGGGCGCATCAAAATACCGTTTCTTCAAGTCTTCAAGCTGCCTTTCGTTGTTCTTCTGTATGTCCGCCATGTCCCCCGTGACCGGGAAGAAGCTGTCCATCATGTCGATGACCCTTTTCCCTGAAAGGCGGATGCCGTGGAGCTTTTCCGCTTCCATGTCCAGCGCCGACATGTATTCCCTTACACGCAGGAGCGTTTCCTGTGCTTCCGTCATGCGGCTTAGGATGTTGGCGGTATGCCTGCCTGTCCATGTGCGCTTCGCAGTCTTTAAGGCGAAGTTGAGCGTGTTGTTGCACACCACCCTTACAGGGGTCATTGCCGCCGTCAGTCCGCTGCTCCCGTCATGGGAGTTCATCAGCAGGAAGAACGGCTCGACCTCGTCCCCGAGGATTTCATATTTCTCGGGCATCCTTGCCAGGAACCATACTTTTCTTCCACCCTGAAGGGAGCCTGCGGTTTCGTACCTCACTCCCTCAGACAGCAGTTCGTCCGTGAACCGGAATGCTTCCTTGTTCTGTATTACCTTGTAGCGGTCGGACACGATCCCGAGCGTCTCAAGGTCCCTGTCCCTCACGTTCACCTTATAGCCATGGATAATGAATCCCTTCTCCGTGAACACGTCCTGCTGTACGACGTTCCAGTCCAACCCTGCAGCAACGAGGGTGCCCGCCGAATCCGGTGCGTCCGCCACCATCGTCCCAAGCCCGTGCCACGGCTTCTCCCTTACGTAAAACATGCTTTCCACCTGTGCTGCCATAGTTTGTTCCTCCTTCATTCTTTTTTTATTTTCAGACTTGCCATAGACGACATAGCTAAGCTCGTTCTTTCCTGACCTGTCATACCGCTATAATATATGCCTGAAAATCGAGACCCTTAAGCATGGGGAATTGCTGTACGTCCCTTATGTTCCTAGGTTGGGATTACCCCAAGCTGCACAGGGTTATAATATTATCCTTTTTAGATGTTACATTAAATATCCACTAGAAGATCCTTTTCCTAACAAGCCAGATATCCCTGTATCACTGTTCTTATCTATTATCTCCAAATAATATTTAGAACGCATTTCTGTAAATTCATTTAATTTATCCAATAACATTATAACATCAGAAAAATCATTTTCTTCTCTGGCACATTCTAATGCAATGTTAATGGAATTTATATAACCATCTAAAGAATCAAGAATCATTTTGTTATATGTGGAAATGTATGCCATATCTCTTTCATGCTGATTTTCAAGATATTTTATTACCATTTCTTTTTTTGCATCAATCTGGGCAATAGCAATCTTCATATTCGCCTTTATTTCAGCTCTTTTTGTCAGCTCCTGTTCCTTCGCAATCTTGTATTCTTTTATATCATTCGAAAATCCCTTGATTACCGAGGCAAATTCATGAGCAATGGCAGCTTCAGGACTTGTATTTATAATAATATCAGATTGATTCCCTTGGTCATTATCATAAACCTCAGTATAATCCACATCAACAATTTCATTTTTCATCAAACATCATCCATCCTTCCAAATAACTGTAAGTAATATGACTTATAAAAATCGGGATATGTGTTTTTCATTGTTTCAATCGTTTTTAAAGCTGCTTCCGCCAACTTGGAATCTGCATTATCGATCGCACTATCAAGAATTTTCACTGCCAATTTAAAAACTCTATCATTATATTCCTTAAAATGTTCACGGTATACCATTGCTTTTTCTCTATTATTCTGTAAATACCTACAATAAATTTCACATTTTGCACAGTATATTTCGGCTTGAATAAAATTTTGAGCACTCGAAATATACCGTTCCCCACTGTCACATACTTCAGAAACCATTGAGAGATAATCCATTTCAACCACCTATCAGCCAAGCTGCACTTGCAAGGGAATTATTTATTGTTGTAAATCTACTACTAATTGTTTTATACTGTTCTGTTACCTGATAGTTGTTATTTATAAACTGTGTTGTCATAGAATCTGCAATCAACTTGGCAATTTGGCATAGTGCATCCATACGTTCCTGTACATTGCTTTGCTCAATATTTTTTGCTGTTTTTCGGAACTTTTCCATCAACTCCTCAATTTGCCTTTTCTCATCATCTAAAAACCCTGGAATATCAAGAACAGCATCTCTGACATTTCTCAACTCATCACGTTTATATTTCATTCTATCTTTATAACTTCTTGCAGACTGCATATTTGCTTTAGCTTCATAATATTCCATAGTACTATCACTAAAAAAATCTGTTACAGATGGCTGTACCCATGTTGCTAACATTTCATCTATAATTCCAAGCTTTTCTTCTTGTTTTACTGCACAAGTATCAAGATTTACAAAATCAATTTGGGAAGAAAGCTTATAATCTTCATGGGATGAATCAATTTCTTTTAAAGTCCGATTTATTTCATTCAATACATTTCTCTTATAGTTCTGATATTCATTTACTTTTTTTCCCGTCCGCCAACATGCATCCTGTAATTTCCCATAAGCTTCCTGATAAATCCGCTGACCATCGCTTATATATTCTCTTGCCCTATAATTATATTCTGCTATATCGCGTCTTCTATCATAGTTTTTCTTTGCATCACTAAATAAGCCCATTTGCATCACCTCATATCACAAAATATTTTGATAGAATCAAATCATTTCTATCTTTAAGCAGATATATTAAAAGGAGATGCCATCAAAGCATCCCCCTTGAAAAAACGACTGTTTTCTTATGGAAATTTCGATTATACACATTAACGAAATGGCTTGCCTTTTTGTTAATGTGTATAAATCATCTATCTCCAAGAGTTGTCCGCAAGAATGTAAAAAATCTCACCGAAAAAACGCTTCGTTCCCAAGATTTTCTAATATTTAATTCGTGTTTCTTAAAATTCCAATCAATCTGGTACATATCTTGAACATGAAGGCGAATTTCCATTTACTTTTCTTCCTGTGATTGTACATTTTCCGCTTGTATTCCAAACATATGGACCGCTATCATAGTATGTACACATATCACAGTCTCCCTCTGCATCATCGGAAGCAAAATGCGAGCAGGCAGGACAGTCCGGATCAAATGTCCCAAATTTATGATGTGCAGTACATTTGTATTCTCCCGGTCCCCCTGAAGGTGAACAATAATGACAATCCCAACATCTCATAGCAATTTCTCCTTTCTTTTCGCAACAAATGACTATAATGTTTTTTATTACACAAAGCATACAAAAAGATATTAACTATATAAATGCTTTAGTAGATTATAACACAATTTCGCTTTAAGCGCAATGCTTTTATTACTATAAGCAACAATATTTGTGAAATAATAGAACATATCATTGTTCATATTTTTACAGATTCCCTTTATACCAAAAACAGAGAGGAGATATTTTATGATTGAAGGATTACCAGAAAAATTAAGAAATCTTCGAGAAAACCGCAATCTGTCCAGACGCATGGTCAGTGAACAGATTGGAATCTCTCAAAGTATATTGGCAGATTATGAATCTGGACACCGAACACCCAGTTTAAAGATTTTTATGAAACTGTGTGCCGCTTATGGGTGTTCCCCTAATATTCTTCTCGGAAAAGATGAGAATCAAATGGTGATAGACACTTCAAATTTCACCGAAAAACAGCGGGTTATTCTAAACACGCTGATTCAGCTTATTGAAGAAATAGGTAAATAATGAAATCAAAACCATCATATGTTGTTATTGTGTTCTGTTTTTTCTATACGAAACAAATATTCCTGTGCAAATTGGCATATTCCCAGAACTGAATTGCTAATAGTTTCCAAACAATATAACGCTTGTTCCTCGACTTCTTCCTGTTCTAATCCATGTTTTATGGAGATAATCGCAGAAGACAGCGAATTTAGCTTCTGAATCATATCCATCCACCCCTCTTGCATCTCTTTTGTATAAAAATTATCACGTTCCATACTTGTGATTATGCCGGGGCAACGCCCAGCTTTCCTCCATTTTTTTTAGAATCTTTGCCCCGGCACAAACGATGATGAATGTT
>CADBUD010000192.1 GCA_902797785.1 uncultured Lachnospiraceae bacterium | reverse complement strand
GGCATTTCACAAAGAAGAGGAAGAAAAAGAACGATTTCGGGAACAAAACCAGATGCTGAAAGATCTGCAGAGCTTTGCCGGGAAAATTTCATCCCTGATGAATCCGGCCACCTATCTGATCTTAAATCTGGCAACCGTGGTCCTGATCTATTGTGGAGCTATACAGGTCAATCTGGGAAGTCTCACGCAGGGGCAGGTCGTGGCCCTTCTCAATTATATGTCACAGATTTTGGTGGAGCTGGTAAAGCTTGCCAATCTGATCGTGACCATTACCAAGGCACTTTCCTGTGCCCGGAGGATCGGCATCGTGTTGGAAGAGGAATCCTCGATGAAGGATGGATCTGTTGAGCTTAAGGAGGAGACTATTTTACAGAGCCAGAAACCTCTGTTTACTTTTTTACATGCCGGACTGAAATATCAAAACAGCATGGAGGAAGCACTGTCAGACCTTACTTTTGTTGTCAATAAAGGAGAAACGGTGGGAGTCATCGGAGGAACCGGTGCAGGAAAGACCTCTTTGGTACACCTGCTCCCGCGGTTTTATGATATCACCGGCGGAAGTCTGATGCTTTTGGAAAGAGATCTTAAGGAATATACGATTTCTTCCTTGAGAAGCTGTATGGGCATTGTGATGCAAAAGGCCGTATTATTTGAAGGAACGATTCGGGAAAACCTGTGCATGAGAAAAGAGGATGCCACCAGGGAGGAAATGATATCCGCGCTGAAAGCGGCACAGGCGTATGACTTTGTCATGGAGAAGCCGCAGGAACTGGAGTATAAGGTTGATCAGGGGGGAAAAAATCTTTCCGGCGGACAAAGACAGCGTCTGGCAATTGCCAGAGCACTGGTAGGAAACCCACCGATCCTGATTCTTGATGACAGCGCTTCAGCCTTAGATTATGCGACAGATGCTGCACTACGAAAGGCGCTGCGGGAGCTTCCGGGAAATCCTACGATCTTTCTGGTTTCCCAGAGGACATCTTCGATTCGGCATGCAGATAAGATTATTGTATTGGAGGACGGGAATATCGCAGGAATTGGCAGACATGAAGAATTGCTGGAAAATTGTGAGGTCTATCGGGAAATATATGATTCCCAGAACCGGATGGGGGGAGAGGGATGAAAAAAACATCAATACAGTGGAACACCATCAAAAAAGTGTTATCCTATATCAAACCGTATCGATACCTTTTGATATTTTCCATGTTGTTTGGAGCCGTCACGGTAGTCTTGACCTTGTATTTTCCGATTTTGACCGGGAACGCCGTGGATCTGATCGTAGGAAAAGGAGAGGTGGATTTTCCTTCCCTGTTTTCTTTGATGAAAAAAATGGTCGTTGTCCTGATGGTGACCGGAGTGGTTCAGTGGGGGATGAATCTTTGCAACAATAAGCTGACTTTTGAGGTCGTTAAGGATATCCGGCAAAAAGCATTCGACAGAATCCAGATTCTTCCGTTAAAATATCTGGACAGCCATCAGGAAGGAGATCTTGTCAGCCGGATCATTGCGGATACTGATCAGTTCGCGGACGGACTGTTGATGGGATTTTCCCAGTTGTTTACCGGAGTAGTGACAATTTTTGGGACACTGCTCTTTATGCTCTCGATCAATGTAAAGATGGCACTGGTCGTAGTCATAGTCACACCGGTATCGCTTTTTGTTGCTTCGTTCATAGCGAGACGCACCTTTCATATGTTTCAGGAACAATCCCTTGTGAGGGGGGAGCAGACCGGGCTGATCAATGAAATGATCGGAAATGAAAAGACGGTACAGTCCTTTGGCTACCAGGAACGGGCGGTGGAACGATTCGGGAAGATCAATCAAAAGCTGGAAAAAGTGTCGCTTAGTGCTACGTTCTTTTCTTCCCTGACCAACCCCAGTACCCGATTTGTCAACAGCTTAGTTTATACCGGCGTTGGACTGACGGGAGGATATCTGGCCATCAAGGGAGCTATCAGCGTTGGGCAGCTGTCCAGTTTTTTGAGCTATGCAAATCAATATACAAAACCGTTCAATGAAATATCCGGTGTGGTAACAGAGCTTCAAAATGCCCTGGCATGCGCCAATCGGATTTTTGAACTGATCGAGGAAGAAGCAGAACAGCTGGATGCAGAAGGTGCAAAGCCACTGGAACAGGTGGATGGATCGGTGGAAATGGAACACATCTGGTTCTCCTATACGAAAGACCAGAAGCTGATCGAAGATTTCAGTCTGTCGGTCCGCCCGGGCTTTAGAGTCGCTATCGTTGGCCCGACCGGATGTGGAAAGACCACATTGATCAATCTCTTGATGCGTTTTTATGAAACAGACCGGGGAACCATGAGGGTTTCTAAAAAAGATGTGAAGGAAATTACAGCCAAGAGCCTGCGAAGCTCTTATGGAATGGTACTGCAGGAGACCTGGCTCAGATCTGGTACGATCCGGGAAAATATTTCCATGGGAAAGCCGGAGGCAGAACTTGAGGAAATCATAACCGCAGCCAAGCTCTCCCATGCCCATAGCTTTATCAAACGCCTTCCGGATGGATATGATACGGTGATCGGTGAGGATGGGGGAAGCCTTTCCCAGGGACAAAAACAGCTCCTTTGCATTGCCAGAGTCATGCTTTGTCTGCCGCCGATGCTGATTTTAGATGAGGCGACTTCTTCCATCGATACCAGAACAGAGGAAAAGATTTCAGCGGCCTTCTCGGAAATGATGAAGGGAAGAACCAGCTTTATTGTGGCGCACCGCCTTTCGACCATTCGGGAGGCCGATGTGATTTTAGTGATGAAAAACGGAACAATAATAGAAAAAGGAGATCATAAGACCCTGCTGGAACAGAACGGGTTTTACGCTTCGTTGTATCATAGCCAGTTCGAATGAGAAAACAGCAGCGCTTCATTTCTATCGTAAAAGAAAGGAGAATTCGATGGATTATTTAAAAAATATCAAATATAATTCCCCGGCGATTCTGACATTTGTCTTTATATCGTTTGGCGTACTGCTCTTGGGATATCTGACCAAAGATGCTTCGACCAGACTGTGCTTTAGTGTGTACCGCTCTTCACCCTTAAGTCCGTTCACCTATATCCGGCTGTTCGGACACGTACTGGGACATTCCGGCTGGAATCATTTCAGTGGTAACATGATGATGCTGCTGTTAGTAGGACCGCTGCTGGAGGAAAAATACGGTACGCAGAACATTGTTTTTATTATGCTGGTCACGGCATTTGTGACCGGAATCATCAATGTGATCTTTTTCCCGAATTCAGCCTTACTTGGGGCTAGCGGCATTGTATTTGCCTTTATCCTGCTTTCATCGATTACGAGCAGCAGCGGGACGGGGACGATTCCTTTGACCCTGATCATTATTGCCGTGATCTATATCGGAGGACAGATCATGGATGGTCTGTTCATTCGGGACAACATTTCGAATCTGACCCATATCATTGGAGGTGTGATCGGCTGTATCTTTGGATACATATTGAACGGAAAGATGTAAGACTGGGGGGAAGGATATGTCATATCAATTTGTGATGGGGAGTGCCGGATGCGGAAAATCCCACTGGCTGTATTCTAAGATAACGAAGGAGGCAGCTAAGAATTTAGACCAGCGCTACCTGGTTCTGGTGCCAGAGCAGTTCACGATGCAGACACAGAGAGAACTGGTCTTAATGAGCAAAAGCGGCGGAATCTTAAATATTGATGTTTTGAGCTTTGAACGTCTGGCATTTCATCTGATGGATGAATTGGCGGAACAAAAACGTCTGATCTTGGGGGATACCGGAAAAAATCTTTTGCTGCGCCGGCTCTCAGGAGAGTTAAAAGGGGAGCTGTCGGTTCTTTCCGGGAATCTTTCCCGTCAGGGCTATATTGCGGAGCTGAAATCCCTGATTTCTGAATTTGCCCAATATGGAATCGGAATCGAACACCTGGAGCAGTTGTCTGACTCGGAAAAAAGCAGCCTGCCGGACGGACTGTGCCGAAAGCTTTCGGATATCCGTTTGGTTTATCAGAGGTTCCGGGAATTTCTGGTTGACCGGACTCAAAAAAAAGAGGAGTATTTGACCGCAGAGGAAACGCTTGGGGTATTAAAGGAGCTGATTCCTCATTCTAAACGAATCCGGGGAGCGATTTTTGTGCTGGATGGCTATACCGGCTTCACCCCGGTACAGGAAAATGTGGTCGAAGAGCTGCTTCGGTATGCAAAAAAGGTATATCTGAGCGTAACGATTGACATTCATGAGAACATATATGGAAGCCGGGGAGAATATGATCTGTTCGAGCTGAGCCGTCAGACGATTCGAAGTGTCCAGGATATGGCACAGTTTGCCGGAGTTCCAGAGGAAGAGGCTGTTCTGCTTGAGGCCAGGAAAAAACCATCTAGAGAGCTGACATTTTTGGAAGAACGATTATTCCGCTATGGAAACCATCGCAGGGAGAATCAAAAAAAGGAAGAAAGACCGGAAAAACAGGAGTCGTCCGGCTGCCGGGATCTTCGGATTCTTCGTATGAAAAATCCGGTGATGGAGCTGGAAAAGACAGCTGAGGAAATCCGGCGGCTGGTCAGTGAGGGAGGGTATCGGTATAAGGATATCGCCCTGATCACCGGAGACATGGAAGGGTATGCGGAGTATGCCAGACGTATCATGCAGGAATACCAGATTCCCTTGTTTTTGGATAACAAACGGGGGATACTGCATCATCCGGCGGTAGAGATGCTGCGGGCGGCGTTAGAGGTCATAAAAAAGGATTTTTCCTATGAAAGTGTCTTTCGCTATCTTCGAAGCGGATATTCCGGCTTTGAGCGCTTAGAGACCGACCTTTTGGAAAATTATGTCCTGGAACACGGAATCCGCGGATGGAAGCAGTGGAACCGCCAGTGGACGAGGCGAAAAGGGGCTTCCAGCCCGGAAGAGCTGTTTCCAAAGATCATAGAATTGAAAGAACGTTTGACCGGACAGTTTTTGGATACGCAGGAGATCATGAAGAAAAAAAGCTCGACGGTCCGGGAAAAAACGACGATATTATATGAGTTTTTAGTCCAGCGAAATCTTCAGGTCATTCTTCAGAAGGAATCCGAGGAATTTACCAGAAAAAAAGATCTTGCGGCAGCCAAAGAATACAGCCAGATCTTTTCCATGATCGTAGAGCTCTTTGATCAATGCGTGGAGCTTCTGGGAGAGGAAAAAATTTCCATTCGGGATTATTCTGACATCCTGGATTCCGGGTTCGAAGAGGCCAAGGTCGGAATCCTTCCACCGGGATATGACAGGGTGACGATGGGAGATATCGAGAGAACGAGATTGTCTCACATCAAAGTCTTATTCTTTTTGGGGGTGAATGACGGTATTGTTCCTCCAGCAGGAAAACGTGGCGGAATCTTATCCGAAAATGATAGGAAGCTCTTAAAAAGAAATAAGGTTCGTTTGGCACCATCTGCCAGAGAAAAAGCCTATATTGAACGGCTGTATCTGTATCTGGCACTGACGAAGCCGGAGGAGAAGCTCTATCTTTCCTACTGCAGCTTAGGGAATGGGGGAAATTCCCTGCGTCCGTCTTTTTTGATCGGAGCCATCAAAAAGCTGTTTCCGGATCTTTTCGAGGAAGTTGTCGAAGCCGAGGAGGGGAGCTGTTTTTCAGAAGGAAAGGGACTGTCTTATTTAGCGGATCATCTGCGGAATTACGCAGAGGGAGAAGAAACGAGCGGACTGGGAGAGCTGTTCCATTATTATGGGGAAAAGGAGGAATACCGGGACATCTTAGATCATATGTTAAAGATGACCTTTTTCGCTAACCGGGAAAATTCCATCAGGGAATCCACGGCGCTTAGGCTCTATGGCGGGGAATTATCAGGAAGCATTACCCGGCTGGAGCAGTATGCGGTCTGTGCCTTTTCTCATTTTTTAAAGTATGGGCTTCTGTTGAAAAAAAGAGGGGAATATACATTTGACGGGATGGATATGGGAAATGTCTTTCACGAGGCGCTTAGACGATTTTCCCTTCGGCTTAGAAAAGAGCAGCTGACGTGGCAGCAGCTGTCAGAACAAAAAGCAGAGGTTCTGGCAAAGGAATGTCTCTTAGAGGCAGTCGGGGATCTGGAGCTTTCCGTCCTGTCCTCCAGTGAGAGGGATAAATATTATTTACAGCGGATGAACCGCTTACTGTTTCGGACGGTTCTGACATTATCAGAGCATATGAAAAAGGGACGGTTCCAGCAGGAGGGATGCGAGGTGGTCTTTCCCTCTCTGGATGCGCCGGAGAATGATGCCATTGTGAGAAATTTAAACGACGGGCACCGGCTGCTGCTGAGAGGAAAAATCGACCGGATCGATACCTACGAAACAGAAGAAGAATTTTTTGTAAAGATCATTGACTATAAATCCGGGAACAAGGAATTTGATCTGCTGGAAATATATTCCGGATTGGATCTTCAGCTGGTAATCTATATGGGAGCCGCGATGGAGATGGAGAAAAAGAAACATCCGGGAAAGACGGTTATTCCCGCAGGAATGTTCTACTACTCGATTCAGGATCCGGTGATAAATAAAGAAAATAAGGAAACCAAAGAAGAAATAAAAAAACGTCGGGAAAAAGAACTGCGAATGAAGGGACTTGTCAATGGAGATGGGAAGGTCGTGGAATATCTGGATGGAAGCTTTGAGAAGGATTCCACGGTCATTCCGGTGCAAAGAAAAAAAGACGGGGCATTTTCTGCCGCCTCCAAGGTAGCTGCGACGGAGGAAATGGAGCAGCTGTTTTCCTATGTAAAAGAACAGATCACAGAATATGGAAAAGAGATTCTAAAGGGAAACATCAAAGCATACCCATTTCGAAGAGGAGACGCCACAGGGTGTGATTTCTGTGATTACCGGGCAGTCTGCGGATTTGATGAAAAAATCGAAGGATTTTCCTACCGGACGATCGAGGAACTTCCGAAGGAAAAAATCTGGGAAAAAATAAAGACAGGGGGACAAAAGAATGAACTGGACAACGGAACAGCAGCAGGTCATTGATGCCAGAGAAAAAAATCTATTGGTCTCCGCCGCCGCAGGCTCAGGAAAAACAGCCGTGTTGGTAGAACGTATCCTCGATATGATTTCCGACGAGGAAAAACAGATCGATATCGATCAGCTGTTGATCGTGACGTTTACGAATGCGGCAGCAGCAGAAATGCGGGAGCGGATCGCAGAGGGACTGGAAAGGAAAATCGAAGAATTTCCAGAACGGGAGCATCTGTTAAAACAGTCCGGACTGCTTCACAGTGCGCAGATTTCTACGATTCACAGTTTTTGTGTCTATGTGATTCAGAATTATTTTGGAAGAATCGGGCTAGATCCCTCCTACCGGATCGCAGAGGAAAGCGAGGAAGCCCTGTTAAAAGAAGAAGTCCTGGATGAGCTCTTAGAAGAGGAATATCAAAAAAAAGAAGAGGATTTTATCACGTTTGTAGAGAGCTATGCAACAGGGAAACGGGATGAGATATTAAAAGAGCAGATCGAAAAGCTCTATCAGTTTTCCCAAAGCTATCCATGGCCGGAGGAGTTTTTACAGGAATGTGTAAGAAAGTATGAGATAGAATCAGGGGAGGAGTTCAAAAAAGAGCCGTGGTTTTGTGAGTGGGTGGAGCATCAGGCTGCCAGGTTAAAGGATCTTTGCAGGGAATATGAACGGGCACTGGAAATCTGCTGTGAGCCGGATGGTCCCTATATGTATGAGGAGCTTCTAAATGAGGAATATTCAGAACTGACCTCCATCGCTGCGAACCGGGAGTATGAAACGTTAAGAGAAGCCTTACTGAAGCTGCAATTTCAAAGACTTCCGGGCAAAAAAGACCCTGATGTCCAAGCAGAAAAACGGGAGATGGTAAAGAATTTAAGGGACGATGTCAAAAAGAAAATTTCCTACATGAAGGAAACGTTTTTTAGGGAAACACTTTCAGATTATATAGAAGAAATGAAGGAAAGTCTGGTTCCGACCAGGGTTTTGTGCCGGCTGGCATCGGCATTTGGAGTCCGTTTTTCCGAAAAAAAGGCAGAAAAGAACATCCTGGATTTTAATGATCTGGAGCATTTTGCGTTTCAGATTCTGGTAGATCAAAAGACAAAACAGCCGACGGCCGCGGCAAAAGAGCTTTCCAGTCAATACGAGGAAATCTTGATTGATGAATATCAGGACAGCAGCAGGATTCAGGAGGAGCTTTTGAACAGCATTTCAAAGCAGGCAGAAGGAAGGTATAATATCTTTATGGTCGGGGATGTCAAGCAGAGCATCTACCGTTTCCGTCTGGCAAGACCGGAGCTGTTCATGGAAAAATATCAGACCTATACGACAGAAGAAAGCGATCATCAAAAAATTTGTCTCCGGAATAATTTTCGAAGCCGAAAAGAGGTATTGGACAGTGTGAACCGGCTGTTCTATGCTCTGATGCATCCGCAGGTAGGACGGGTGGAATATGACGAGGATGCAGCACTGTATCAGGGAAACGACATGGAGCCGTACGCATCGCAGTCCTACCAGACCGAGATATTGTATCTGGATCCGGAAGAAGAGATGGAAGCAGGAGATATGGAAGCGAAAGAGAGGGAAAAGAGCGAAATTAAGCCGAATAAAATTGAGCTGGAAGCGGAAATGATCGCATGGAAGATCAAGGAGCTGATGGAGGAAGGTTTTCAGATCCTGGATAAAAAGACAGAAACCTTCCGGAAGGTCGAATATGGAGATATCGTTATTTTATTGCGGACGATCAGCGGATGGGCAGAAACGATACAGAAGGTTCTGATGGAGCGGGGGATTCCGACGGCATCCATCTCCCGGACAGGATATTTTTCGACCTATGAGATCCGGACGCTGCTAAGCTTTTTAAAGATATTAAATAATCCCATGCAGGAGATTGATTTTGCGGCTGTCTTAAAATCCCCGGTCGCAGGCTTGTCTGCCGAGGAGCTTTCTTTGTTGAAAAACGCTTATCCGGAAGAGCCGATCTATGAGGACTATATCCGGTATGAGCTGGAGAAAAATGCCTGTTCCGAGGACTTAAAAGGAGAATCCGTAAGTACCGGGGAAAGAAAGAGAAACCTTTTGGATGGACCGGAAAAGAATAAGCTGGATTCCTTTTATCAATGCTTTGACGAATTGAGAAATTTTGCGGAGCGCCATTCCATTCACGAATTGCTGTATGAAATCTTTGACCGGACTGATTATTATTATATGATCAAGTCCATGCCGGCCGGCAGGCAGAGGAGCGCCAATTTGGATATGCTGGTGGAAAAGGCAATAGAATTTGAAAAGACCAGCTATCGGGGTCTGTTTCATTTTGTCCATTCAATCGAGCAGATGAGAAAATATGAGCTGGATTATGGAGAGGCCGGGATCGTGGGAGAAAATGAAAACGCCGTCCGGATTATGAGCATACATAAGAGCAAGGGATTAGAATTTCCCGTCGTTTTCGCCTCTGGAATGGGAAAAAATTTCAACCAGATGGATACCCGGGCAAAGATCATTCTTCATCCGGAATATGGTCTGGGCGTTGACTGGATCAATCTGGAAGACCGGGTCCGTACCTCGACCTTGTTAAAAAAGTTTTTATCCCAATGCACACTCTATGAAAATCTGGGAGAAGAGCTTCGGGTACTTTACGTTGCCCTGACCAGAGCGAAGGAAAAACTGTTCTTGACCGGCATCTATGAAAATGCCGAGAAGAGACAGGGAGAATATGAGATGAGGAAACAGGAGAATCAAAGGGAGCTTCCCCTGTCCCTGATTACGGATGCGAAATGTTATTTCGACTGGATCTTCGCTGCCGTGCCAACACCGGAAGAGACCTTTTTCTTCCGGAAAATGACAAAAAAGGAAATCCGGATACAGCAGGATCGGCAGGAATCGAGGCAGGTCATGGATCATCTGATGTTCTTAAGCTGTCCGCCTGCTTATGAGGAGGAAGAGCTGGCGAAGCTGAAATCGTGGCTGGAATGGAGCTATCCGTATGAAGAAGAAACGACGATGAAGATGAAAATGACGGTTTCTGAATTAAAAAAGGCTGCCTATGAAGAGGAGGAAAAGGATCTGACCTATTCCTTATATGAGCAGCCGCAGGAGGAGCAGATCGTTCCGGCATTTTTAAGAGAGGAAAAGGAAATCGTCTTAGGGAGCCAGATTGGAACCGCATATCATAAGGTGATGGAGCTGTTCGATTTCGAACAGGTCAAAGACGCAAAAAGCGTATCCCAATGGATGCGGGAACTGGTAGAAAAAGAAAAGCTGGAGAAAGAGACGGC
>CADBUD010000191.1 GCA_902797785.1 uncultured Lachnospiraceae bacterium | reverse complement strand
GAAAATTTGATAAATAAAACAGCTTCTTACGTGCAAGCACGACGAATCTCTTTCATTTATCAAATTGACTGTGAATAGTAACAAAAATATCAATTTTCTCAATAATTATAGTTGTTCAAAGCGTGAAAAATGTGGTACAATTAAAAAGAACTTCAATTTTTTATTTTAGGAGAGGCAAATGGACAACTCAATAACAAAAAAGAAAAAAGAAACCATTTTATACCCGTTGTTTTTTTACCTTCTGGCGATTTTGGTCAATCTGCTCCTGAATCGTCTGGTACATTTCTTTGGCCTGCCGTTGTTCGTGGATAATGCAGGGACTCTCTTGGCAGCGATCCTGGGCGGCTACCTTCCCGGAATTGTTGTAGGGTATCTGACGAACCTGGTAAATATGACAGCAGATCCGACCAATGCCTATTATGCAGTCTTAAGTACTCTGATTGCTGCATGTGGTACATTTTTTGGCAGCCGGGGATATTTTAAAAAATTTGGAAAGCTCCTGTTGACGATTCCGGTCTTTGCCCTGATCGGAGGCGCGCTGGGTTCCATTTT
The DNA here is from genome assembly GCA_902797785.1 of uncultured Lachnospiraceae bacterium. GTDB lineage: Bacteria > Bacillota > Clostridia > Lachnospirales > Lachnospiraceae > RUG14305. Next base: position 9,888 of record CADBUD010000191.1, on the reverse strand, counting down.
GACTTATCTGATGTATGGATTTGGCATGGGAGAAGGAATCTCTGCTCCTTTTGCCAGAGCTCTGCTGGAGCGTGGAGCGCTCACTGTCTTTCAGGCACAGATGATCTCAGATCTGGCCATTGATCTGGTGGACAAAGCAGTGACGGTGATCATTGTCTTTTTTGTCCTAAAGCTGATTCCGGAACGCATAAAGCCAAAGCTTCAGTTCACAGGATGGTGTCAGACTCCGATGTCAAAGGAAGAGCGGGCGGATGCCCTGAACTCGAATAAAGGACGTTTTTCCCTTCGGACGAGAATTATCTGCATTATCAGTTTGATCATGGTATTTGTTGCTTTTGTCACGACCACGATCAGCTTTCTTCTGTACAAAAATTTTTCTGTCAAACAGTACACAAATACCGGAATCAGTGTGGCAAAGCTTGAAGCGAGTGTCATAAACGGAGACCGGGTGGAGGACTATCTGGAGCAGGGAGAGCAGGCAGAGGGATATCTTGAGGTAAAGCATCAATTAGAGGAAATCAAAGGGACTTCACCGGATATTGAATATATGTATGTCTATCAGATCCGGGATGATGGCTGCTATGTGGTATTTGATCTGGATACGGAAGAGGTAGAAGGGGCAAAGCCGGGAGAACTTGTCGAATTTGATGAATCCTTCGCACCGTATATTCCGGATCTCTTAGCAGGAAATGAAATCGAGCCGATCATTACAGATGATACCTATGGATGGCTTCTGACCTATTATTATCCGGTCTTTGACTCGAAAGGGAAATGTGTCTGCTATGCCGCAGCCGACATTCAGATGGAGGAAGTCACACTAAATGGCATCAACTTCCTGACCAGGGTAGGCTCCCTCTTTTTGGGATTCTTTATCCTGATTCTGGTTTTCTGTGTCTGGATCGCGGATTACCATCTGATCTATCCGATTTCAGCGATGACATTGTCCGCACAGAAATTTGCCTATGACAGTGAGGAAGCAAGAGATGTCAGTGTGGCGCGGCTCCAAAATCTGAACATCCATACGGAAGATGAAATCGAAAATCTTTACCGTGCGCTTTCCAAAACGATAGCGGAAACCGTTGGTTACATCGAAGAGGTGCAGGAAAAGGGAGACGCGCTTGCGAAAATGCAGAATGGTCTGATCTATGTCCTTGCAGACCTGGTAGAGAGCAGAGATCAAAATACCGGCGATCATGTCCGAAAGACGGCAGCCTATGTCCGCCTGATCTTAAAGAGAATGAAAGAAGAGGGCGTATATCAGGAGCAGCTGAGTGATGAGTACATAACAGATGTAGCCAATTCAGCGCCGCTCCATGATGTTGGAAAGATCAAGGTCTCTGATGCCATCCTGAATAAGCCGGGAAGACTGACGGATGAAGAATTTGAAATCATGAAGAGTCATACGACAGAGGGAAGCAAGATCATTGACAGCGCAATGGCGCTGGTCTCTGACAGCAGCTATTTAAAAGAAGCTAAAAATCTGGCGACCTACCATCATGAAAAATGGGATGGTTCCGGATATCCTTGCGGCCTGTCCAAAGAGGAGATTCCCCTGTCTGCCAGGATCATGGCAATCGCGGATGTGTTTGATGCATTGGTTTCAAAGCGAAGCTATAAAAAACCATTCACGATCGAACAGGCCATGGATATCATCAAGGACGGTGCAGGAAAGCATTTCGATCCCAAACTGGCTCAGTTGTTCCTTGACTCGGAGGAAGAGGTACGAAAGATCGCTTATGAGCATGAAAAGATGATCAGTGAGAGGGAAGAAAAATCGGAATAGCAGAGCTTTCTTTGTTACGTAACCTTTCTCTGATCATGGAGAGAAAATAGCGGTGGACGGTCAAATCTTTAGTCAGTTCCGGATGAAATGCCGTCACCAGCTGGTTCTTTTCCCGGGCAGCGACGATGCGGCCCTGGCATTGGGCAAGAATCTGGGTCTCGCCCGACACATTAGAAATATAAGGAGCACGGATAAAGGTCATGGGGAGCTTCCCCAGGCCTTTTCCTGTTTCTTCCGTAAAAAAACTCCCAAGCTGTCGGCCGTAGGCATTGCGGCGGGCACAGATATTCATGGTGGCAAGATGGGTGCGCTCGTCATTTTCTATTTTTTTGGCCAGAAGAAGCAGTCCGGCACAGGTGCCAAAGACAGGTGTTCCTTCCAAAATGCTCTGTTTTAACGGCTCCAAAAGCCCGAGCTCGCGAAGCAGCTTTCCTTGTGACGTGCTCTCCCCGCCGGGCAGGATCAATCCGTCGAAGGGACGTTCTACGTCTTCTTTTTTTCGGAGAAAAAAGGAGGAGACAGAAAGCTGGGAGAGCATATGCGCATGTTCGATGAACGCTCCCTGTAGGGCAAGAATCGCGATGTTCATTTGCTTCCCCTTTCTGCCATGAGAAGAGAGATTTCCTCTTCATTGATTCCGACCATGGCTTCACCCAAGTCTTTTGAGAGGTCAGCGAGCAGATGGGCGTCTTCGAAATTTGTCACCGCCTTTACGATGGCGGCGGCTCTCTTTTCCGGCTGTTTCGATTTGAAGATTCCGGATCCGACAAAGACACCTTCAGCGCCCAGCTGCATCATCAGGGCAGCATCGGCTGGGGTAGCGATTCCACCGGCGGCAAACTGTACGACAGGAAGAGAACCGGTCTTTTGAACGGAGGCAAGAAGATCATAGGAGATATTGATCTGTACGGCAAGATTTTGGAGATCGCTTTCCGACATAGAGGAAAGACGCCGGATTTCTGACTGTATGGATCTTATATGGCGCACAGCCTGAATGATATCGCCGGTTCCTGGCTCTCCTTTTGTCCGGATCATAGCAGCTCCCTCACTGATCCGGTGCAGAGCCTCCTGGAGATTTTTTGCTCCGCAGACGAATGGAACACGGAACTTTGTTTTATCAATGTGAAGTTCGTCATCTGCGGGAGTCAGGACCTCCGATTCATCAATGTAATCAATTTCAATTGCCTCCAGGATCTGTGCTTCTACAAAATGGCCGATGCGGCATTTTGCCATGACCGGGATGGAAACCGCATTCTGGATTCCCTCGATCATGCCCGGATCGCTCATGCGGGATACTCCCCCGGCAGCGCGGATATCCGCCGGGATGCGTTCCAGAGCCATGACAGCGCAGGCTCCGGCAGCCTCGGCAATTTTCGCCTGCTCCGGTGTGGTCACGTCCATGATGACGCCGCCTTTTAACATCTGCGCGAGGTTTTTGTTTAGTTCGTATTGAGTGGATGATGGTTTCATAAAGATTCTCTCCTTAACATTTTCTTATTTGTTGTTCCTATCGGCTTGACGAGAACATGGTTTTATTATACAATCAATCTGATAATATAAAATAACCAGAAAAGGAAAAAATAATATAACCAGATGAATTTTGTAATCAATAAAACCCATCATCCAATCTATATGCAGCTTTATACACAGCTTCGGGAGAAAATCATCAGCGGAGCATATGGATACCAGAGCAGGCTCCCCTCCAAACGGCTTTTAGCAGAGGAAATCGGAGTAAGCACGATTACGGTGGAGCATGCATATGAATTGCTATGCGAAGAAGGATATGTGCAGGCCCGCCAGAGAAGCGGATATTTTGTGATTTTCCGTCCGGTGGATGGTTTTGCTTTTCCACCGAAAAAGGAGACAGGGAAATTGCTCTGGGAAGCTGACCAGCTTCGGGAAAAGGAAGAGACGGTCGGTTTTTCCTTTTCCATTTTAGGAAAAACGATGCGCCGGATCCTGAGTGAATATCAGGAGAAAATCTTTGAACGGTCTCCCAATCAGGGATGTGTACAGCTTCGGGAAGCCCTTCGACAGTACCTTTTTCGCAATCGGGGAATCTGCGCGGAAGTAGACCAGATCGTCATTGGCTCCGGAGCGGAATATCTGTATGGAATGTTAGTCAAGCTATTTGGGAGAAATCATGTTTTTGCCATTGAGACCCCTTCGTATCAAAAAATCGAACAGGTCTATGGCTCCTTTGAACTGACCCTTGAGCGGCTTCCACTGACAAAAGAAGGAATTGAAAGTCAGGCTTTGGCAGCGGCAAAGGCAGATATCCTTCATACGACGCCATACCGCAGCTTCCCAAGTGGCGTGACGGCATCCGCCTCCAAGCGTCATGAATATCTGAGCTGGGCGTCGGAGGGAGAGAGGTACATCATCGAGGATGACTACGAATCCGAATTCTCGATTTCCAGTAAACCGGTAGAGACCCTGTTCGCCATGTCCAAGCAGGATAATGTAGTTTATATGAATACTTTCTCGCAGACAATTTCTGCCTCTCTCCGGGTGGGATATATGGTGATTCCTCAAAAGCTCATCGAGGCATTTAAGGAAAAGCTCGGATTTTATTCCTGTACAGTTCCAGTGTTCGAGCAATACGTTCTGGCAGAATTGATCCGCGGGGGAGATTTCGAGCGTCATATCAATCGGGTGAGGAGAGAAATCAGGAACCGGGAAAGTTCTGCTCGTTAACGAAAACCGTTGCCGGTTTTCGTTAACGGTATAAATCAGCGACCAAAATCCGACGCGGCTCATGAACAAAACGGCAGGACATTTCGTTCATGGGGATAACGATAAAATAGTTACTATTCACAGCCACTATCTCGCAAGGTGTTTTCATGCGTTTTTTCATGAAAATCCGGGGCAGTGGGCGCGAAATATGACCGATAGGGCATATTTCTGTGCATTTTGTTACTATGAACAGCGGAGCTGTGAATAGTAACATAAAATAAAAAGAGAAAGAGGTAGAGATTGTGGACATTGCATGGGAAGAACTAAAGACATGGAAAAAATCATCCTATCTTTTGGTAGATACCAGAGGGAAAACAGCTTACGGACATGGACATATTCCAGGTGCCGTCTGTCTGGAGGATGTAAAGATAGAGGAACTTGCTGCCTCAAAAATCCTGGTCTTTTACTGTACCTATGGAGAAAAAAGCAGGGAAACGGCGCAGAGCTTTCAAAAAAAGGGAATTTCATGCCGAAATTTGACCGGCGGCTATCGAAGCTGGCTTTGGGCGGAAAATGAAGAACTTTCCCGGGAGGAGGTCAGCCGGTATGACCGTCAGATCATTCTGCCGCAGGTTGGAATCGAAGGACAGAAGAAATTGAAACATGCCTCCGTTCTGATCATTGGAGCAGGAGGACTTGGAGCGCCGGCGGCATTGTATTTGGCAGGGGCAGGAGTCGGCAGGATCGGAATCATGGATGCGGATGCTGTCAGCTGTTCCAATTTACAGCGGCAGATCATTCACAGCATGGATAGAGAACAGCAAAATAAAGCTCTCTCAGCAAAAGAGACCATGGAAAAGCTAAATGATATGATTCAAGTCACGGCATATCCGGAGTTTTTAACGCCGGAGAATGCAGAAGAAATCATCTCGGACTATGATTTTGTCCTTGATGCCGTGGACAATTTTGAAACAAAATTTTTGATCAACGATGTCTGTGTCCTGCTGGAAAAACCATTCTGCCATGGTGGAATCCTTCGGTTTGAAGGGCAGGTCATGACCTATGTGCCGGGGGAGGGACCTTGTTATCGATGCGTATTTGAAGAGATTCCCTCTCCGGGTCAGGTACAGAACTGTTCGGAGGCCGGAGTGATCGGTGCGATTGCAGGAATCATTGGAAGCATTCAGGCATTAGAGGCCATCAAATATCTGCTGGGAATCGGAGAACTGCTGACGGGAAAAATCTATGTGATGGATGGGCTGAAAATGAAAAGCCGGATCATTTCCATCGGAGGAAAAAATCCGGCTTGTAAGGTCTGCGGAAAATCACCTGTCATTCGCAGCATAAAAGAAAATGAGGGAGAGTATCAACTGCCGCTGCGATGTGTATCGTATACTCGTTAACGTAAACCATTGCCGGTTTTCGTTAACGGGATAAAATCCAGTGTGAAGGTCATTCCAGATTCAGCTTGTTTGTCAGTAAACGGATGCTGAAAAAATTGCAGAGGAACGCAAGGACGGCATTGATCGCAAGCATGGCAAAGGCAAGGAGATCAAAGGCATAGAAGCTGTTCTTGCTGATGAAATCGATCAAAGGCTCATTAAAGTTTGTTCCCAGCAAAAGGATCGAAATCATGGAAATCAGGATGCTCGACAGGGTGGAAATCCCGATATTTATGGCAATCCAGAACAAGATGGTATAGATGATCTTATGCTTGTTCATCAACTGTCCTAAGGAGATACATAAATATCCATAACCGATGTTGAAATAAATCTGTACGAGAAAAGCGGCAAAGACAAGCAGGATTGCCAAAAGAATCTCAAGCAGATGTTCCTGAACCGTCGGATTCTTAAAAAATTCCGAAAGATGATGGAAAACCTGATGGAATCCAAAGATTTCGTTGTACAGCTTGATATCGGTCAAATAGCAATAAAGGATAAAGCAGATCAGGGAAACCACCATGGTAAACAAACAAAAGATCATCCCGGAAAGATTTTTTCCAATAACGAGATCCCGTTTTTTGATCGGCAGCGTATGGGTCAGATATCCCTCCCGGCCGACCATGGTCCGATAAAACATCATGATCACAAAGAGGACAGACAGCGCGGGTACAAGAACGAGAAGACTCATCATCAGACCGTTGATGATTCCTGTGGCTAGGGACAGGATGGGAAGATCCTTTGAGACAAAAAATGTATTTAGTTTATATAGGATAATACTAAATAAGGTGACACCGACGGTTCCAATAAAAACTGGAAAATAAATTCTTTTGATAAAAATAAATTCATGTTTCATGATTTTTCCTAACATCGAAACACCTCCCGGAAAATTTCATCAATGCTCATTCCACGCTCCTGACGGAGTGCCTCCGCGGAATTGTAGAGAATCAGCCTGCCATTTTTCAAAAACATGCAGTCGTCCAGAATCCGCTCAATATCACTGATCAGATGAGTGGACAGAATAATGGATGCCTCAGGATTATAGTTGGAAATGATCGTATTTAAAATATAATCTCTGGCAGCAGGATCTACGCCGCCAATTGGTTCATCCAGGATATAGAGCTTTGCTTCGCGGCTCATGATCATGATGAGCTGGACTTTTTCCTGAGTCCCCTTGGACAGGGATTTGATCCTGGAGGAAGTGTCAATATGCAGGTCTTTAAACAGCTCGAATGCGCGGTCGCCATCAAAATCTACATAAAAATCCTCATAATATGCCATCAGTTCATCAACGGTCATGAATTCATTAAAAAAGAGCTTATCCGGAAGATAGGAAATGCGCGCCTTGCTCCTGACATCCGGTTTTTCTCCCTGAATCAGGATTTCTCCGGAGGTCGGTGTGACAAGAGAGTTCATGATTTTGATCAAAGTCGTTTTTCCACTTCCGTTCGGTCCGAGCAATCCGACGATTCGTCCGGGATTGATCAAAAAGGATACATCATTTAAGGCGGGAAATCTTCCATAATATTTTGTGAGATGATTACATCTGACTAAGGGTTCCATACTAATCCTCCTCTTGATTTAGGCTGACAGAATGAATCTGCGTATTCATATGATGCTCTAATAATTGAAAAATGTCATCTTTGGTAAAGCCCATGTTCTGCATGCTCTTTAAAAAGTCTAAAATCAATCCGCCGGCATTTTCCGAACGAATCTGCTGTAGGATGTCTTCATCCTCCGTCACATAGCGTCCGCTCGTGCGGTTCGTATAGATCAGTCCCTCATCCTCCAGACCGGCGAGTGCCTTTTGCATGGTGTTTGGATTTACACCGGCCTCTGCGGCCAGATCCCGGACGCTTTTTAATTTTTCTCCGGGAGCATATTGACCGGAAACAATCTGGGACTTTAGGATGCCAATCAGCTGCAGGTAGATGGGTTTGCTTGAATTAAGTTTCCATGCCACGTTATTCCTCCTTTCTTTATGGAAACATGGATTAGATCCGGGTTTCCTGGAAATTGGCTCATTGTGCACAGAGCAAGTTCGTGTACGATGATAACCATTTGTATTACTGTGTTATTGTGTTACTGTATTACTTAACTAGTACAATCATGTTATCATAAAAAATCCGGTATGTCAATTCTTTTTTAAAAAAAGATTGTTCCTCGTGGTAACAGTTCGCCCTTATTCTCCTGCAAGTAATAAAAGTTTAGAAAAGTATAGAAAGACTTAAAAAAGTATAATGTTTTTTAAGGAAAAATCTGCTATAATTAAAACATCGCTGAAACAGCGAGGTTGATGATTTTTCAACATTCTCCCTATTTTTCATTTGAAAGACAGTAGAACTACTGTCTTTCTTTTTTTTCTGCACACGCCCACATAAGGTACAGGTTATTTTCGCACAGTTCCTAAGGAAATTTTTCGTCCACGATGAAGGGAATAAAGGACAGGCATTCATCATATGTTAAAAGAAGAGAAGGAGATGTTCTTCACAGTCAAATAAACTCGTTAACGAAAACCGTTGCCGCTTTTCGCTAACGGTATAAACGGATAACTATTGCTTATGGAGGAGAATAGGAGATGATGGGTTTAAAAATCATGCAGAATGAAAGAGTGGATGTGGGGACTTTACAGGTCAGCGTAGTCTCTGCAACAGAGAACCGTCCCATCAGGGAGGCAAAGGTTTCGGTAGGATATTCAGGAGAGGCAGACCGGGTCTTAGAACAGCTGACGACAGATCGCTCCGGGAAAACGGAAGCGATTGTTTTGGATACCCCGCCATTGGAATACAGTTTAGAGCCGGATAGCCCGCAGCCATATTCGGAAATGACACTGCAGATTGAAGCAGAAGGATATGAGACCATAAATATTTCCGGGGTCGAGATTCTCCCGACCGTAGAAGCACTTCAGGATATCCGGATGAATCCGCAAAGAACAGGAGATGAGGAGGAAATCCTGAGCATTCCGCCACATACTCTGTATTATCCATATCCGCCCAAAATCGCAGAATCTGAGATAAAAAAGATGGGAGAGACGGGAGAAATCGTATTGAGCCGGGTCGTTGTCCCGGAATATATCGTGGTACATGACGGGGTTCCAGATGACCGTTCAGCAAAAAATTATTATGTAAAATACAAGGATTATATCAAAAATGTGGCCTCCAGTGAAATCTATGCGACATGGCCGGAAGCAGCGATCCGGGCCAATATTCTGGCCATCTTATCCTTTACGATGAATCGGGTCTATACGGAATTTTACCGGAACCGGGGATACGATTTTACCATCACGTCGTCTACCGCCTATGACCACAAATGGATTTTTGGGAGAAATTATTTTGATACGATCAGCAGTGTCGTGGATGAAATCTTTTCCGATTATCTTTCCCGGCCAAATGTCCGACAGCCGATCCTGACTCAATACTGCGACGGAAGGACAGTGAGCTGTCCGAACTGGCTGAGCCAGTGGGGGTCAAAATACTTAGGAGACCAGGGATATAACACAGTGGACATTTTGCGCTACTATTATGGAGAGACCATCTTTATCAATTCAGCAGATGCAATCTCCGGTATCCCGTCTTCCTGGCCTGGAAGAAATTTGGAACAGGGCTCCAGCGGACAAAAGGTCTATCAGATGCAGGAACAGTTAAATGCCATCGCCAGAGCCTATACAGAGATTCCTGTGATTGCTGTGGATGGATATTTTGGGAGCGGAACCAAAGCGGCGGTAATGGCATTTCAGAGCATCTTTGGACTGCCGGTGAATGGAATAGTAGACTTCCCTACGTGGTATAAAATATCGGAGATCTATGTGGCAGTGACAAGAATCGCAGAGCTATTGTAAACGCATTAATGCACACAAACGCGATGGGAAGGGCGCTTTCAGCGCCTCGCGTTTGGCGCAATAGGAAACGATGACAAAAAATAAAAAAGTATGAATGAAATATAGCGGTAAACCGGATTTTTGAGCACAATTATCCAAGCCCCCCTGATTTT
>CADBUD010000190.1 GCA_902797785.1 uncultured Lachnospiraceae bacterium | reverse complement strand
CAAAAAAATAGATTGTACGAAGAAAAATACTTGATAAAACTGCATAAAGACGATAAGATAAAAGAAATAAAAATTGTTAATTATAACGCAAATATTTTAATGGAGATAAAATATACAGGAAACGCGTTTAGTTCATGTGTTTTCTATAAAAATATGAGGGATGAGAGGAGGCCGAAGCACGGAACAATCCGTTGAATCACTTTTGACGGGAAAATCATTTATAGCAGCACAAAAACAGAAGAAGCATGGAGCAACTAAAAACAAAAAGAAAGTAGGCGAAAATGGAAAAATAAGAAGAGAAAGGAGTACATTTTATGAAAAATAACAAAAAAAATTTATTTGTATTGATGCTGTCACTTGCCTTGGCTGGCGGACTTTTTCCGGGGACAGGAGCAAAGGCTGTCGCATCGGATTCCATGGAGAGCATAGCAGAAAATTCAGATGCGATGATATTTGAGGATTTCGAGGAAGACGAAGAATTTGATTCTGGGTTTGATGGTGATGATTTTGATGAAGAGCATGACGAAGATGGCGGCGAGGATGAGGATGACGGTGTTCTCGATGGTGAAGATGTAAATTATTCCGATGATGAAGTATCCGAGGGGGCTTATCTGGTCGGAATCGAGGCAGATAAGGATATGGTCTATTATGAGACCGGAGACGAGCTGGATCTGGATGATATCACGGTGACTGCGACTTACAGTGATGGTGCAGAGGTGACGATCGATATTGATGAATGTGAGCTCAATGATGATGAAATCGATATGGATGAAGCCGGGATACAGACCCTGATCGTGAGTTACACAGAGGATGATATTACGGTGACTGCCGAAATTGAAATTGAGATCGAAGAGGCTGTTGTATTAAAAGAAATCAAAGCGAAAAAGACAAAAACGACCTATTTCGTAGGAGAAAAGATCAAGCTCAATGACTTAAAAGTCACAGCATATTATAGTGATGGCAGCAAAGAGGAGCTGGATCTGGAAGATGTAGATACAAACATATCTTCACTGAAGACCAAAAAAGCAGGAACCCTAAAATTAAAGATTACATATGAGGAAGACGACGAAGAAGTAAGCGCAGAAATCAAAATTATAGTAAAGGCGAAAACAAAAGCGGCAGCAAAAACTCTGGCTGCACCGGCAAAGGTAAGCGCTTCTTCCAGTGGAAAAAAAGTAACGGTAAAATTTGGAAAAGTTAGCGGAGCAGCAGGTTACGCAGTTACCTACAGCACATCATCCAATTTTAAATCCTCCAAGGTTGTCTATGTGGCTGGAAAAAATAAAACACAGGCAGCACTGAAGAATCTGAGTGCAGGTACATATTATATCAAGGTAAGCGCTTATACAAAAAATGGGAAAAATAAGGTTCTTGGAAAAGCGAGCGCTGCCAAAAAAGTAAAAGTCACAGTAAAAACAAAAAAGAAAAATAAAAAGTAAGATCATTTGAAATTTTTAAGGAATAGAGATAGTTCCTGAATCGTGTTTTGACTAAGGATAAGAAACTACCATAATAAAAATATTTCTCTGAAGATATCTGAAAAAGAAGTTCCTTTGTATGCGGCCGAGTCATTCTTTAGCTGCTAGAGTAGTTGCCGGATGAGGCAGGATATCGGGAAAGGGGATATTGCTGTTATGGTAGTTTTTTGTTATTATTTAAAGTCCATCTCCTGCTATTCGAATTTCCCATTGCTTCGTGGTTTTTCTGGCATGATTGCACCTAAAATCTTTATCCTGGGAGAGATTCACGCGGTGAATGCGTCATACAGAGGAAAGTTCGAAAGAGAAAAGGGATAGAAGGAAAGGAAGAGTAAAAGCATGAGAAAAAAATATATTTTGATGATGGTAATTGTAATATTGATTGGTCTTGGAATCTTTGCCGAGGTCAAGTTCCTAAAACCAATGAGAATTGCAAAAAAAGAGATTGAAAATCTGCAAAGTTGTGACTTTACAGTTCGTTATCATACCAATATGTTGACAGGGGAGGAGGCATCCAGGGATAAACTATGGGAAATGTTGAACATTGATCCAGACCGGGGAGTACTTCAAGGGAAAAAAAGAGGGGAAACCCTGCAGGTTCAATGCTATACCGAAAGGAAAGAAACGTATATCACAGAAGTATTCATGAATGCTGAGGAACAAAAATTTAACGTGAAGCCAATCTATGAGCTGACGATTTCCGGCTTACAGCAAAATATGAATTTTCCACTGTCAAACATGATTCCTCAGATGCAGGATTGTTATGTCAGTATGGATCAGATCAGGGAGTTGTTTGATTTGGAAGAAACAAAGGAGGTGCCGGAGCAGCTGCCATCTGATGTACTGTCGAAATGGGACAGCAGAGCGATTTTTTTAATGAAAAAATGCGATATTCCAGCGGATTCTGAATATCAGCAGGAGCTCCAAACAATGAAATTATTTTCTCTTGCCAATCCGGAAAATGAAAATCAGATCATAATTTTTGGAATAAATGGAAAAGTACCTAAAGACCGGGATACTTTGTTTGTCAGGTTCGAGGAAGGCGAACGATTCATAGAATTCGTGCTGGAATATGAAGTGTCGGAGGAAAAAGAAACGATCATCCTGCCGGCAAATACCCTGTCGGAGAAAGAAATTCAAAGTCTAAAAAATAGCCTGAAAATGTTAAGAGGACTGGGAAATCTCGTTCCTTCGGCTTAGACGGGAGGTTTTTTTCATCTGGTACATACGTTCATCCGCAATCTCATAGAGATGTTTTGCTGAGGTTTGTTCTGCTTCATATTCTGTACTGGAAACATAGCCATAGGAAACGCTCACGTTAAGACCATAGCGTTTTTCAGAAGTATCCAAAAGCTTTGTCAGCTGTTGAATCAGCTTTTCCGGCTGCTGTTTCGAATTTTGCCGCAGGACGACAACAAATTCATCTCCGCCCATACGGATGACATCTCCGGCTTTTTGAAAGACCTCCAGCAAAATTTTGGAACAGGCAACGATCAGCTGGTCTCCTTTGGAATGTCCATAGGTATCATTGATATACTTTAGTCCGTTTACGTCAAAGCTAAAAATGGTATAGGACTCGTTGGTCTGATCCAGTTCATCAAAAATGAGTTTACATTTAGCACGGTTATAAAGCCTGGTCAATCCGTCGGTATAGGCCTGTTTGATCAGCTGCTCCTTTTCACGCCGGTCTGTCATGGCAGTGAACAGGGAGGTCAGATAGCTGATGATGATTAAAATAATCATGATCAGTGTCCCATAGGGAAGAATGCTGGTTTGAAGAAATTTGACATTGGTAAAGACCATCTTATACAGATTGTGACGGATTACATCGAGCAGGACGAAAGCAAATTCAATGACTAAGCCGTAAAATACAATCCGGATGGAATGATTCATAGAAGGAGAGCCCTTGATAAGAACCGGAATTATGGCACTGCAGTACAACAAGATCAGAGCATGGAAAAAGACCAATGTCCTGGGAATATGCACAATATGAAGAAAGTGCAGTATTGTTGTGGTGAGTACGAAGAAGACTAAGGTTCCCGCCAGGCTGTAAAGGAGTTTTCGTAAAAATGGCGTCAAATCTTTTAACAGATAGATCAATAAAATTAAAAAAGGAATCGGCATACAGTAAAGGGAAAAGTATTCCCAGAAGGTAACAGAGCGAAGGTTCGCGGAAAAAAGCTGATAAACGCAGTTGTCACATAAGGTCCAGCTTCCGACAAAGAAGCTGAACAAGCCAAGATAAATCAGTGGGGTATATTCTTTGCTGAAGCAGATCGCAAATGGGGAGACCAAGGTCAGGATGATACCGATTCCCAGAATAAGGCATCCAACGACGGCAGAACGCTTCATGGAATTCGCAAAAGCATAAAAATAATTGTCATCAAATAGTTTAGGAATCAGAAGATAGGAAAACGCCTTGTCTTCTGAGATGGTAAGACGGATGGTAAGCTTTTTGTCACGATAGTTTGTTGGAAGGTGGATGAAATGATATCCACTTCCAACAAAGGTATTCCAAGCTTCCTCTTCTGTGGCATAGGAATAGATTTCCTCATCATCTAAATAGACCTGACAGGCGGAAAGATAGAGAAAAATCTGAAGCACCGGCTGGCTGATCTGACATTGAGGAAGGAAATTGCTCAATGTGATGATGTCCCCTTTTTTTAAAGAGGAAAAATGATATGCTGAAAGCATCTGGTCAGACTCTGTGTGGTCATTGACCTGAATGGTCCAATGTTCGTTCCATTCGATACTTTGATTCAAAGCACTTTTTTTGGACAGTGATGAAAAATAAACGTAAAAAAATGTCATAAGGATGGCAAAGATAAATGCAGCTCCCCAAAAAAGGCTTTTGGAAATCCTAAGTTTCGTCATATTAGGAAGTCTCCTTTTGATTTCTTTCTTTTTTCAAAATTTCCTGAAATTCTTTGGTATCACGGGCTATTTCATTACTGAGAATGAGCATACAGATCAGGTTTGGAATAGCCATCAAAGCATTTGCGATATCTGAAAAATTCCATACCAGATTCAGTGTCTGGGTACATCCGACATATGCAATCAGAGAAAAGAAAATGCGGTATGCCATGTTATATTTATGCGTTCCCAAAAGGTATTCAAAGGCTTTTTCACCGTGATATTCCCAGCCAAGGATGGTGGAAAAAGCAAATAAAGTGATGCCAATGCTGACCAGCCATGCGCCTGGGGTGCCTAAAACACTTCGGAAGGCAGCAATTGTCAGCTGGGATCCGGTCAAAATAGTCTCGTAGGTATAAGAGCCGTCCTCATGGAAGGAATAGAGGGCATCAGACTCATCGATGAAATTTCCGTAGAGGGTGCCGTCCGTCAGCATGCCGGATATGGTAAAGGAGGTATCTTCTAATGGAGTATTGTCCGTTGGTGTCAAGGTAATGGTGTCTAAGGATTTTTCGGGATTCGTTAAAAGGATCGTTCCATCCGGATTTTCTGTTATGACGTAATCTGCTGCAGAAGAACCTTCCGGAGCGAGAGTAATGGTCGAGCCATTGGCAGCGGCGCTGGAAGATTCGGCAGACTCTGCTGAAATTGTCTGAAAGGTTCCACGGGAATCGACGGTTCTGCTGCCTAAGGTACCGGAGGAGGCGATGACCAGACCGGTGATCGTGCAGACTACGATGGTATCCCAGAAGGTTCCTGTCATATTGATATATCCCTGGCGGACCGGATGATCTGTTGTGGCGGCAGCAGCAGTAATCGCAGCGGAACCCATGCCAGCTTCATTTGAGAAGACACCGCGCGCAACGCCGAACCGAACTGCGTTCATCATGGAAGCGACTATTCCACCGCAGAGACCGCCCCCGATTGCTTTCGGAGAGAAGGCCATGGAAAAGATCATGGACAATCCAGCAGGGACATTTTGGATATTTCCAATGATTACGATCAGACCGCAGACAACATAGAAAATAGCCATCAGAGGAACAATGACAGAGGAAACCTTGGAAATACTTTTGATTCCACCGACAATGATAAAAAGAGATAATATGGTGATAATGATGCCGGTCAAAGCCTGAGGAATATCAAAGGTCGCATTTAACGCACTGGCGATGGAGTTTCCCTGTGTCATATTTCCGATACCAAAGGAAGAGATGACGGCAAACAGGGCGAATAACCAGCCCAGTATGGCACCAAAGGTTTTATTTTTAAGTGCTTTTCTCATTGTATACATTGGACCGCCGGACATCTCGCCATTTTCATTGACTTCACGGTATTTGATGGCAAGCATACATTCGCTGAATTTAGAAGTCAGTCCAAAAAGAGCAGAGATCCACATCCAGACAAGAGCGCCTGGTCCACCGGCTACCATAGCTGTAGCGACACCTACGATGTTTCCTGTTCCAATCGTTGCGGCAAGAGCTGTCGTCAGAGCGGAAAAAGGAGAAACATCTCCCGTGCCCCTGCTTTTGGTACGGGCTTCTTTGCTTAATGTACTTTTGATGGCATAGCCAAGATTGAGCCAGGTCAGAAATCCTACCCGAATGGTCAGGAAAATTCCTGTTCCAACGAGAAGGATCAACATAACAGGCCCCCAGACGAAATCGTCAACCTTGCTTACCAGATCATAAAATGTAGTCATAATTGTCCTCCGTGTTATGTTTTTT
>CADBUD010000189.1 GCA_902797785.1 uncultured Lachnospiraceae bacterium | reverse complement strand
GGGTGTCAGATGAATGCGAAGGACACGGAAAAGATGGCGGGGATTCTGGAGCTGATCGGTTATGTCATGACAGATACGGAAGAGGCGGACTTTGTTTTTTATAATACCTGCACGGTAAGAGACAATGCCAACCAGAGAGTTTACGGCAGACTGGGCGGCCTCAATCACTTAAAAAAAGAACATCCGCATATGCTGATCGCGCTCTGCGGCTGTATGATGCAGGAGCCGGAGGTAGTAGAAAAGATCAAACAGAGCTATCGATTCGTGGATATTGTTTTTGGTACGCACAATGTATTCAAATTAGCAGAGCTGATCGCGACCAGACTGGAGTCTGACCGTATGGTGATCGATATTTGGAAGGATACGGATCAGATTGTGGAAAGTCTTCCGAGCGAGCGGAAATACTTCTTTAAATCAGGGGTAAATATTATGTTCGGGTGCAATAATTTCTGCAGCTACTGTATCGTGCCATATGTCCGTGGCAGGGAGCGAAGCCGGGAGCCAAAGGAGATTTTGAGGGAGGTCGAACAGCTTGCGGCGGATGGCGTCGTGGAGGTCATGCTGCTGGGACAAAATGTCAATTCCTATGGAAAGACCCTGGCGTCTCCAATCAGCTTTGCCGGACTGCTAAAGGAGGTGGAGCAGGTCGATGGGATTCAAAGAATCCGTTTTATGACCTCTCATCCCAAGGATCTTTCTGAGGAAATGATTCATGTCATGGCAGAGTCAAAAAAAATATGCCGGCACATGCATCTTCCGCTTCAGTCGGGAAGCAGCAGGATTTTAAAACAGATGAACCGGCAGTATGATAAAGAACGGTATTTGTATCTGGTTGAACAGCTTCGCGCGGCGATCCCGGACATTTCTATCACGACAGATATTATTGTTGGATTTCCCGGAGAAACAGAAGAGGATTTTGAGGAAACGATGGACGTTGTAAAAAAAGTAAATTTTGACAGCGCATTTACCTTTCTCTATTCGAAACGGACCGGGACACCGGCGGCAGCGATGGAGCAGGTTCCTGCGGCAGTCATGAAGGAGCGCTTTGACCGGCTGCTAAAGGAGGTACAAAAACGTGGGGCAATGGCAGCCCAAAGATATGAGCATACGACACAGGAGGTTCTGGTAGAGACAATCAATGAACAGGATGCGTCATTGGTCACGGGGAGACTGTCGAACAATTCTGTGGTTCATTTTCCAGGAGATGCTTCTTTGATTGGAAAAATTGTACCAGTCTATCTAAAAGAGTGTAAAGGATTTTATTATTTGGGAGTGTGAGAAATGGTTTTTTCCAGTTTGTTATTTGTCTTTTTCTTTTTGCCGCTCTGTATGCTGGTATATATTTCGGTAGACGGACTGAAAAAGAAAAATTATGTATTGATTCTGTTTTCACTGTTGTTCTATATGTGGACAACGCCAAAATATTTGATTCTCCTGATTGGCATGACAGCATGGAATTATCTGTTCGCGAGGATCATTGACAATCATTTTGATTCCTGGATCGCGAAGCCGGCGCTGATCATTGACTGTGGCGGCAGCCTGCTTTTGTTGGGATATTTCAAGTATACCGGATTTTTCTGCGGAATTACCAATCATATGTTTGGTGTGCCGAAGGTGATTCCGGAGATTGTTCTGCCTATTGGGATTTCCTTCTACACATTCCAGCTCATCTCCTATGTGGTGGATGTTTACTGGGGCGATGTCAGGGCGACAAAACGCTTTTCGACCCTGTTATTATATTCCAGTATGTTTACCCAGTGTATTGCAGGACCAATCGTCCGTTACAAGGATGTGGCAAGAGAAATCTACCGTCGGAAGACAAGTACAAAAGAGGTGGCAGAGGGCGTGAACCGGTTCGCAGTGGGGCTGGCGAAAAAGACGATCCTAGCCAATACCTGCGCGCAGCTCGTCGATAAACTGATGCCGGAGTCCACCCTGTCGGAAACGGCAGTCGCTGCGCTCTGGCTGGGAGCCTTGTTCTATATGTTCCAGATCTATTTTGATTTTTCAGCGTATTCTGATATGGCGATTGGAATGGGGCTGATGATGGGCTTCCATTTTAAAGAAAATTTTGACTATCCATATATTTCAGGCTCGGTTTCCGAATTTTGGAGGAGATGGCATATTTCCCTGGGAACCTTTTTCCGGGATTATGTTTATATCCCACTGGGCGGAAGCAGATGTTCCCTGCCGAGGATCATTTGGAATCTGTTCGTTGTATGGGCGTTGACCGGACTTTGGCACGGGGCAAGCTGGAATTTTGTCTGCTGGGGATTGTATTATTTCATCTTTTTGATGATCGAACGCATCTTTTTTCAGGGAAAACTGGAACAGCGGGGCGGCATTGGCATTCATATCTATACCCTGATCGTGATTTATTTTGGGTGGATCTTATTTAAGTGGACAGATGCTTCCATGCTAATGACCGTAGGCAAGGGGATGCTGGGATTGAATCAGAATGCGTTATGGAGCTTTGAGACCGGCACGATTTTACTAAATCATATCTTTTTTATCCTGCTTTGCATTCTGGCAGTGACCCCAGTCTTTAAAATCATACATACAAAGCTGGGGCAGATGATGGGGAAAAAAGAGTTGCTGGGACCGATCTATCAAGGGTTTGAAATCATTTATCCGGCCGGTCTGGTCATTTTGTCGATGATGGCACTGGTGGGGAACAGCTACAATCCGTTTATGTATTTTCAATTTTAAAAGGAATGAGTGATATGGATAACAGAAGACGAGAAAAGTTGATGGAAACAAGAATAATTAAGACGGAAAACCCGATGGAAAAGAAAAAGAGAAAGATGGAAAAAATCCAGAGTCAGAACAGGAGAAGAAAAATCGTTCTTTTCTTTGGCGTGATTTATATCTTCGCAGTCATCGGTCTTTTGATTCCGTTGCGGCCAAAGGTGTCAGAGATGGAAAAACGAACCCTGGCGGAATTTCCTAAATTTACGGTTGGATCATTTTTGAGCGGGGAATATTTTTCTAAGATCGACACATGGTATTCGGACACCTTTCCGTTTCGGGAAAAATTGATTTCAGGGAACCGTGTCATTACTGCGTTTCAGGGAATCAAAACGGTAGAAGTGACCGGAGAAATGGCCAGCGCTGATGAAATTCCGGATGCTCCGTTTCAGGCACAGGAATCTGATAGTAAAGATACCGTTCCGGCCGAATCGGAGGGAACAGTGGAAGAAAATACACAGGGGGATTCAGGAAAAGAAACCGGGGAAGAATCGGAACAGAGCACAGAAGAACAGACGGCACAGGAGGAAACCGCGAAAGAGGACGGACAAGAGGGGACTGCGCAGGAGGCAGACGAAACGGCAGCTTCGGACGAATCCGGTGCGATCAATGAGAATGGTCAGGGAGTCGGAGAAGAGAGTCAGTCTCTGGGGGCTTTGATGATCATGGGGAATGCGGCATATGAGTATTATGGATTCAATCAGGAAAAAGCAGGAAACTATATTACGGCCATCAACCGGCTGGCAGAGTCGCTTCCTGAGAATGTCGCTTATTATCAGATGGTCGTTCCGACCAGCATGGGTGTCGTTCTGGCCAAATCCGTCCTGGAGGGAATCGCTACATCCGATCAGGAGCAGGCACTGGACTATTTCTACAAGAGCTTTTCCGACCGGGTTCACGCAATCAATGTGTATCCTGTTTTGCGCGAGCATAATGGAGAATATATCTATTTCAGGACCGACCACCATTGGACGGCGCTGGGAGCATATTATGCGTATCAGGAGTTCTGTAAATCTGCGGGACTGAATGCGGCAGATATAGGAAGCTTTGAAACAATGGAGTTCCCGGGATTTTTAGGAACCTTTTATGCAGACTGCGGTAATCCGGTCCTGGCAGAGAATCCGGATACGATCACAGCATATCTGCCCAAGGGGACCAATGAGATTACATTGACGCAGCAGGATGGTACGGAGCTTCACTGGCGGATCGTCAATGATGTTTCCCAGTATCGTCAGGGACAAAAGTACAGTGCTTTTATTGGCGGGGATAATCCTTATTCCATCATTGAAAATCCGGCAGTGGCGGATGATAGCAGTATTTTGATTATAAAAGAATCCTATGGAAATGCGTTCGTACCGTTTCTGGTGGATCATTATCATACGGTGCATATCGTGGATTACCGTTATTATACGGGAAATCTGCAGCAGCTGGTCGCTGACCGGGGAATCCAAAATGTCCTGATGCTTAATTATATTGACACGACCAGTGCAGAAAACAATATTTCGAAGCTTTTAGCTTTGACCGGAGGAAATTAATGCTGAAAAAACAGGATGTCATACTGGTTGGCGGAGTGTTGGTGATTTGTCTTACCGCGTATTTGCTCCTTCATGTGATCTTGCCCGAAGAAGGCAGCAAAGTCGTGATATGGGTCGATGGAGAGAAAATATCGGAGGTTTCGCTCAAAGAGGATGGGGAATATACGATCGATGCGGGAAATGGAAAAAAAGACGTGTTAAAGATAGAGAACGGTCAGGCAAAGATGCTTTTGGCAGATTGCCCGGATCATCTTTGCCTTCATCAGCCGGCAATTTCCCACGGCGGGGAGACAATCGTTTGTCTGCCTCTTAAAATTGTTGTGGAGGTAGTTTCTGATGAAGAACAAAAAATCGATGCCGTTGTACAGTAGGGTGGCATTGTATGGGGTTCTGACAGCGCTGGCGCTGATTGCCGGATATGTGGAGCTTCTTTTGCCAATCAATTTTGGAATCCCCGGGATCAAGCTGGGACTGGCAAATATTGTCGTGGTCTGTACACTCTATCTGCTGGATGCCAGGGCGGCTGTTATGATATCCTTTGTCCGGATTCTGCTTTCCGGCCTGCTTTTTGGGAATGTGTTCGGGATTCTTTACAGTGCCGCAGGCGGATTATGCAGTCTTTTGATCATGATTTTTGCAAAGCATGTTCTCCGCTTCTTTGGTGTAGCAGGAGTCAGTGTCCTGGGAGGAATCTTTCATAATCTGGGACAGATTCTTGTGGCAGTCTTTGTCGTGGAAAACATCAAGCTGGTATATTATCTTCCCGTGTTGACAGCGGCAGGCACATTGACAGGATTGCTGATCGGACTCCTGGGCGGAGAAATCATAAAAAGGGTGCCGGGGGCAAAATCCGGCGCGTCTCATGAACAAAACGGCAAGTCATTTCGTTCATGAGCATAACAGGAGAGGAGAGGTTATGTTTGCATATTTAAATGGAAGAGTGGCAGAAATTCTGCCGGATACCGTCGTGCTGGATGTTGGCGGAGTCGGTTACGCGCTGACGGTCTCGGAATATACCCGTCAAAGAATCGGACAGGCGGGAGAGGAAAGAAAGCTTTTTACCCATTTGTCTGTCCGGGAGGATGGAATCACATTATTTGGATTTCTTGACAGAGAAGAGCTTTTGCTGTTTCGTATGCTCTTAGGAGTAACAGGAATCGGACCAAAGGCAGCGATATCGGTGCTGTCTTCCTTTTCACCATCCGAGCTTCGGTTCGCGATTCTTGCCGATGATTCCAAGACAATATCCAAGGCTCCCGGAATCGGGACCAAGACAGCCAAACGGATCATCTTAGAATGCAAGGACAAGATGGACATCGAAGAGGCATTTGCCCAGGAAGCAGAAGGAGCGGGAGAAGCTCCAATGGAAGGAAATGCCGGCCAGGGAAAGGATAAGGCGAAAAAGGAAGCTATCGAAGCATTGAAGGCATTGGGCTATACCCCGACGGAGAGTCTTACAGCCGTCAACAAAGCAGGGCTTACAGGAGAGGAAGATGTGGAGACCATCTTGAAGCTGGCATTAAAGCAGATGATATAAGCGGGAGATTAGGTGAAAATGGAAAAGAGGATGATTAATGCAGAATTGACCGAAGAGGATCTGGTCATTGAAAAGTCCCTGCGTCCACAGAGATTAGAAGAATATATCGGACAGGAAAAGGTAAAAGAAAATCTAAAGGTATATATCGAGGCGGCAAAGCTTCGGAATGAGCCGTTGGATCATGTCCTGTTCTACGGTCCTCCGGGACTTGGAAAGACGACCCTGTCCGGAATCATTGCCAATGAACTGGGAGTAAATCTAAAGATCACCTCCGGTCCGGCCATTGGAAAGCCGGGTGAGATTGCCGCGGTATTGAATGGACTTTCAGAGGGAGATGTCTTGTTTATTGATGAAATCCACCGATTGAATCGTCAGGTCGAAGAGGTTCTTTATCCGGCAATGGAGGATTATACGATTGATATTATGATAGGAAAAGGAGCCTCAGCCCGTTCGATCCGGCTCAATCTCCCTAAATTTACTTTGGTGGGAGCGACGACTAGAGCCGGGTTGTTGACAGCGCCATTAAGGGACCGGTTCGGGGTCGTGAGCAGACTGGAGTTTTATACCGTGGAGGAGCTTTGTACGATCATTGAGCATTCCGCAAAGACGCTGGAGGTAGAAATAGAAACAGCAGGGGCAAGGGAGCTGGCCAGACGATCCAGGGGGACGCCGCGTTTGGCGAACCGCCTGCTCAAACGGGTTCGGGATTTTGCCCAGGTCCGTTATGATGGCGTGATCACAAAGGAGGTCGCGAATTTTGCCCTCGATCTTTTGGATGTGGATAAGCTGGGGTTAGACCACGTGGACCGGACGATTCTGCTTACGATGATTGAAAAATTCTCCGGCGGTCCGATTGGACTGGACACTCTGGCAGCAGCGACCGGAGAGGATGCGGGGACGATCGAGGAGGTCTACGAGCCATATCTGATCAAAAACGGTCTGTTGAACCGGACGCCAAGGGGAAGAGTCGTGACGGAACTGGGATACCGGCATTTCGGAATAGTATACTCATGAACTCTTGACAGAACAGAGGTTCAATGATAACGTACAGGTAGAGAGAAAAATGGAGCAGGAAAGAAGGGAAAACATGGCAGTGTATCGTCTGAATCCAAAAAGTCTTATTTTTCCGCCGCCAATGAAGGCAGATCAAAATGGACTTTTGGCGATTGGCGGCGACCTTTCAGTAGATCGTCTGCGTCTGGCATATCGTCAGGGAATCTTTCCCTGGTATGAGGAAGGAGAGCCGTATCTGTGGTGGTGTCCTAAGGAGCGTTTTGTGATTTTTCCAAAGGAGATCCGGATTTCAAAGTCAATGAAGAAATTCATGAAGAAAACGACCTGGGAAGTAAAACAGAATACAGATTTTGCCGGCGTCATTCATTCCTGCCGGAGTTTAAGAGAGCATCGGGAGGGGACATGGATTACAGACGAGATGGAAAAGGCATACTGTGAGCTTTTTTTGAATGGCTTTGCCAGAAGCATCGAGGTCTATGATGGAGCCAGCCTCATTGGCGGCTTGTATGGCGTGGATGATGGAAGATGTTTTTTTGGAGAAAGCATGTTTTCCCGGGTATCGAATGCGTCGAAAATGGCATTGATCTATCTGGCCAAGACGTTGGAGAAAGAACACTACAATCTGATCGATTGTCAGTTTCCTACGGAGCACTTAGAGCGCATGGGAGGCAGAAAAATCAGTTATCAGACCTATATGTCCTATGTCATGCCACAAGAGAAAAACGAAGGGATGTGAAACAATGGAAGAAAGAACAACATCGGTGGAGGTTGAAATCGATGGAAGAAAATACCATTTTTCGGGAGTAGAAAGCGAAGAATATATGCAGCAGGCAGCGGCATATATTAATGGAAAGATTTCCAAGGTAAAGAAAATCAATGGATACAATCACTTGGATGAAGATATGAAATCCATGATCGCCATCGTAGAGGTGACCGATGATTATTATAGAGAAAAGAAGCGGGCGGAAGATTTAGAGAAGCTTTTAATGGATCGTGATCAGCAGATCACAGAGCTAAAGCATGAGCTGATCACGTATCAGATGGAAGCCGGAAAGAGCAGTATGGATGCTCAGAAGAGAAAGGAAGAGTACGAAAAGCTCAAAGAGGAGAATGAAATTCTAAAAGAGCTTTTAGATGAAGAAGAAGCGCAAAAGAAATCATCGTACCAGAAAAAACAATGAGCGGGGGCAGAAAAAATATCCGGGCAGCAGAACGGACGGAGCTTTTGGCACCGGCCTGTGATAAGGAAGGTCTGATTGCCGTATTTCATGCCGGGGCAGATGCGGTCTACTTAGGCGGAGAGCAATTCGGCGCAAGAGCATATGCAAATAATTTTTCTAAAGAGGATCTTCTTTGGTCACTGGACTATGCCCATATTCATGGGAAAAAGATCTGTCTGGCAGTGAACACGCTGTTAAAGGACAAGGAGCTTTGGGGGCAGCTGTATGATTATATCGAGCCATTTTATGAAGCAGGTCTGGACGCTGTCATCGTACAGGATTACGGCGTCCTTTCTTTTTTAAAGAAGCACTTTCCGGGACTCGCCCTGCATGCAAGCACGCAGATGACGGTCACAGATCTTTCAGGCGCCTTATATTTAAAAGAACAGGGAGTATCCAGAGTGGTTCTGGCGAGGGAATTGTCAGCGGAGGAGATTCGGGAAATCAAGGAAGTCTCGCAGATGGAGATTGAAGTATTTATTCATGGAGCCCTTTGCTATTGTTATTCCGGACAATGCCTTTTGAGCAGCATGATCGGCGGACGGAGTGGAAACCGGGGGCGCTGCGCACAGCCCTGCCGGCTTTCCTATCAGATTTTAACAGGAAAGAGCCAAAAAGGGACGTATCCGCTCAGCCTAAAGGATTTATGCACGGTGGAACAGCTTCCGACCTTGCTGGAAATGGGAGTGGATTCCCTGAAAATCGAAGGAAGAATGAAGCGGCCGGAATACGCGGCAGGTGTCACGGAAATCTATCGGAAGTATATGGATCGTTATTTTCGGGAAGAATTTTCATCAGGAGATAAGATTGAACCAAAGGATAGGGAGCAGCTCTTGGCTTTGGGGAACCGTGGTGGTTTTACCAAGGGATATCTGTTCTGTCAGAATGGACGGGAAATGATAACACAGGGGACAGCGAGTTTTTCTGCGCCATCCGGGGAAACGATTGATCAGGAAATGAAAGAAAAACACATAGGAAAACAGTTAAAGGAGCCTGTGACCGGATATTTTCTTGCCAAAGTGGGGGAAGAGATACAGCTGACCGTTACCAATCAGGAGCATGCGGTGACGGTGAAGGGCGGTATTGCAGAAGAAGCTAAAAAGGCCGCGGCAGATTCAAAGCAGGTCGAAAAGATTCTTTTACAGACCGGAACGACGCCGTTTCAGTTTCAAACCTTGAAGGTCGAACTAGAGGGAAACTGCTTTTTGCCGGTCAGGGAGGTAAAGGAGCTTCGAAGAAGAGCATTAGGAAAATTAGAAGCGCAGATCCTTTTACCAATGCGGCGTCAAATAGGGCAGAAGGTATCGAAAAAAACGGCAGATTTTTCTTGGGACATGGAGGAGAAGACACCGGGAGGAAAGATAAAACAGGACGGGAAGGTCGTTTTACATGCAGCGGCAGAAACAATGGAACAGTTCCATGTCATTATAAAAACACCGGAGATTCACAGGGTCTATGTTGACAGCCATCTTCTGGGAGAAACAAAACAGGAGGCCGCACGGCGACTCGGTCAGATCATAGAGGAAGGTAGGGCACATCAAAAAGAACTCTATTTAAATCTTCCAAAGATTTATCGAAAACAGAACAGAGACGGGTGCCTGTGGCTTGCCGGTCAGTGGCTGGATGCCGGAGGCGAGGGGCTTCTTTTACAAAATATCAATGAATTTGGGGCGTTGAAAGCGTTATATCCCGCTGAGAAACTGGTCCTTGCCCCTTCTTTGTACCAGTTCAACCAGGAAAGCTGGCGGTTTTTTCGCCAACAGGGGATAAAGGAGTTTTTTGCCCCGGTCGAATTAAAGGAGACGGAGCTGCGCCATCTGGAACGAAAGAATATGGAGCTGTTGATCTATGGATATCAGCCGTTGATGGTATCCGCACAATGTCTGAAAAAAACAGAAAATCGTTGTGGAACAGGACAAAGAGCAGAAGCACTCTTAGACCGGCGGCAAAAGATATTTCGGGTGAAAAGCTTTTGCCGGGAATGTTATAGTGTGCTTTATAACAGTCTCCCATTATCCTTGCTCAAACAAAGAACAGCGCTTCTTTCCCTAAGAGCCAGGGCATATTGTCTTTCGTTCACGTTTGAGACCAAAGAGGAGACAGAGGAAATCTTAAAGGAGTATGTCGCTTCTTTCTGCTATGGGAGAGAGATTCCGCAAAAGAAAGAACGGGAATATACCAACGGACATTTTAAACGCGGCGTAGAATAGTGGGTTAGGAATGGGAGGAGAAGCTTATATGGCAGGCATTTTAATTTCGATTTCAAAATATCTTCTGGTAATTTTAATGGCAGTCTATACATATTCCTGCTTTTCTGTATTTCGAAGGAAAAATGAGGAGGATCAAAAGGATATCTATGCCCGTCAGAACGCTATCATGTTTTTCCTGCATTTTTTATGCTATGCGATTATCATCATTCATACCAATAACACAGAAATCATCCTGTTCTATCTATATCAGGTCGTATTTTTGGTTTCGACCCTGCTTTTGTTCCGGGTGATCTATCCGGGAACGAGCCGGCTCATTACAAATAATATGTGCCTGCTGATTTCCATCGGATTCATTATGATTTCCCGATTGACCTATGAGAAGTCCCAAAAGCAGTTCATGATCGCGGCAGTTTCTATGGTGATCGCCTTGATCATCCCGGTATTTATCAGGCGGCTGAAATGTTATAAAAAACTGACCTATGTTTATGCTGTCCTTGGAATCGGAGGGCTGCTGGCTGTGGCAGTCTTGGGACGGACGAGCTATGGAGCCAAGTTAGCATTCCGGGTGGGCGGGATCAGTATCCAGCCTTCGGAATTTATTAAAATTATCTTTGTTTTTTATGTTGCCTCCATGCTGCATCGGGACAGGAGCTTACGGCAGATCATAAAAACAACTGTCGTAGCAGCGGTTCATGTGCTGATTCTTGTCGGTTCAAAGGATCTGGGAAGTGCCTTGATCTTCTTTGTGATTTATCTTTCCATGCTGTATGCGGCAACGAAAAATCCGATTTATATTGGAGCGGGAGCAATCTCCGGCAGTGTGGCGGCGCTGGCAGCATATGCCATCTTTCGGCATGTACGCACCAGGGTGATCGCATGGAAGGATCCACTAAGTGTTGCCCAGGATGAAGGATACCAGATCGTCCAGTCCCTGTTTGCCATTGGGACAGGGGGCTGGTTCGGAATGGGGCTGTATCAAGGCTCTCCGCTAAAAATTCCGGTCGTTGAGGAGGATTTTATCTTTTCGGCGATTTGTGAGGAGTTTGGCGTACTCTTTGGACTATGCCTGATTTTGATCTGCGTCAGCTGCTTTGTGATGTTTTTCAATATCGCCATGAGCCTGAGGGATTCATTCTACAAGCTGATTGCCCTCGGACTGGGATGTGGTTATGGATTTCAGGTGTTTCTGACCATTGGCGGAGTGACAAAGTTCATTCCACTGACCGGAGTGACTCTTCCAATGGTCAGTTATGGAGGAAGCTCGCTTTTAAGTACATTGATCAGTTTTTCTGTTATTCAGGGATTATATATGATCCGGAACGATGAGGAAGAACGGCGGGAAAACAGGAAACCGGGAAATTCCGGAAAGAAGAGAAAAAGGAGGAAGCCGGATGCAGAACAAATGGGAGCGGGAACAGGGAAGGCAGGTACAGGACGAGCGGAAGGCGGTCAGGGCCAGACAGCCGCAGGACAGCCGGGAACATGGTCAGGGCAGACAGCCGCAGGACAGCCGGGAACATGGTCAGGGCAGACAGCCGCAGGACAGCCAAGACCGCGGTCAGGGCAGACAGCCGCAGGACAATACAGGACGAGACAGGAAGAATCAGATGCGGCAGCAAGACCGTATCAAGCGGTTTCCAGGAATCCGGGGATTTGGAAAATGGGGGCGGCTTCCGGAGGGAATCGTAAAGGCTCTGGAGGGAAAACAGGCCGCAGCTGAAGGCGGAGCAATGAAAAACCGTGAGTTCGCATGGATTACCTATGCCTTTGTGGCTATCTTTTTGTTTTTGATGATCCATATTGTATATTTTATGTTTCATGACAGCGAAGAGTTTATCAGCAGTCCCTATAATACGAGACAGGATGTCTATGCAGCAACGGTCGTTCGGGGAAGTATCCTGGACGCGAATCGGGAGATTCTTGCAAAAACAGATGTGAACGAAGATGGGGAGGAGACCAGGGTTTATCCCTATGGTTCCTTATTCTCTCACCTTGTAGGATTTTCTGATAATGGAAAATCCGGGGTGGAATCCATTGCAAATTTCCGGCTGCTTCGTTCCCACGCCTTTTTTCTGGAAAAAACCGTCAATGATATCAGAGAAAAGAAGAATATGGGAGACAATGTCGTCCTGACACTGGATACGCGCCTTCAGAGGGCTGCCAGTGAGGCACTGGGCGGGTATTATGGCGCGATCGTCGTGATGGAGGTAAAGACGGGAAAAATTCTTGCCATGGTGTCAAAACCGGATTTTGACCCGAATACGATCAAGGCAGAATGGGATCAGATCACACAGAGCGGCAGCAGTGTGCTGGTCAACCGGGCAACGCAGGGACTTTATCCACCAGGCTCCGTTTTTAAGATTCTGACCAGCCTTGAATACATGAAAGAGAATCGGAATTATGAAAGCTTTACGTATGACTGCACGGGGAGCATTACCGTTGGCGGGAATACGATCAACTGCTATCATAATAATGTCCACGGAACAGAAGATTTAAAGCTGGCATTCGCAAAATCCTGCAACAGCGCATATTCTGAAATCGGCCTGAAGTTAAAGACCTCTTCTTTTCAGAATCTTTGCAACAGCATGCTGTTCAACACTCCGCTTCCGATCGCGTTAGAGTCGAACCAGAGTAAATTTTCACTCAAAAAATCTGCCGATCAGGGAGAAATCATGCAAAAAGCCATTGGACAGGGGGATACTCAGGTCACGCCTCTCCATATGTGTCTGCTGGCGTCTGCCATTGCCAATGATGGTGTGCTGATGAAGCCATATTTCATTGACCGGATCGAAAATTACAATCAGGCTGTTGTTAAGCAGTACCGATCGTCTGTCTACGGGGAGCTGTTAAGTGAGGAGCAGGCTTCTGTAATGCAGGAGTTTATGCGGTATGTGGTGACCGATGGGACCGGCTCAGTTTTAAACGATGCTTCCTATACCTCCGCAGGCAAGACCGGCTCGGCGGAGTATAGCAACACCAAAGGGGAGAGCCATGCATGGTTCGTTGGTTATATGCCGGCTGAAGAACCTGAAATCGCGATCAGTATCATTGCGGAGGGAGGCGGAGCCGGAAGCAGTGTGGCTGTACCGATGGCAAAACAGGTCTTTGATGTCTATCATTCGCTTCCAAAGGAAACGCCGTAAACAGCTGAACAAATATAGCTTGCAAGAAAAGGCAAAAAGAGGTATACTATTCTTATATTATCTAGGAATACACCTCAGGAGGAGATTGCAATGATTGAAGCAACGAGCTGTGGCGGTGTAGTGATTTTTCGAGGTAAAATTTTACTTTTATACAAAAATTACAAAAATAAATACGAAGGCTGGGTTCTGCCAAAGGGGACGGTAGAAGAGGGTGAAGAGTATAAAGAAACCGCTGCAAGAGAAGTGTTGGAGGAAACCGGAGTCAGAGCATCGATTATCAAATATGTAGGCATGAGCCAATATACATTTTCTGTCCCGGAGGATACGGTGGAAAAAGAGGTACATTGGTATCTGATGATGTCTGACAGCTATTACAGTAAGCCGCAGAGAGAAGAGTATTTTACAGATTCAGGATATTACAAGTTTCATGAGGCCTATCATCTGTTGAAGTTTTCCAATGAGAAGCAGATTTTGGACAGGGCATATAATGAATATCTGGAGATCAAGCGAAATAATCTCTGGGGCAGTCGAAAATATTTTTAGAAAGAGCAGGGCGTGAAAGAGTGTTTCGGCACAGAGAATGGAAAAGGGGAAGCGTAGGATTGAAATGGGCGAAAAAGGTTTATTACGGAGAAACCGCAAAGAAAAAAAAGAGGCTCATAAAACGATGGCTGAAAAAACGATATCTGGAAAAAAAGGTTCGTCAGGGAACCATACTTCCCATGATTTATGTGATATCCTTTTCAGCCGGGACGGAGGATCTGTTTGATATCATTCCC
This sequence comes from uncultured Lachnospiraceae bacterium, assembly GCA_902797785.1. Lineage (GTDB taxonomy): Bacteria > Bacillota > Clostridia > Lachnospirales > Lachnospiraceae > RUG14305. The sequence goes on along the minus strand of CADBUD010000189.1, from coordinate 849 downwards.
GCATGGACGTTTTCCCAAAAAGGATATCCGGTCGAAAAAATCACTGTTCTGGGAGTTGCTTTGGGAAAAAAAGAGGCATTAGAGCTGGCAGAGCAGCTGGTGATGAAGGTATATCTCGAAACAGGAGAATTTCGAGTCAGAGATTTTTTTGAGTAATGGAGAAAAATGATGGTTATAGAAGAGCATATAAACTGGTGTTTATAGAGGAGATGGAAAATGGGCTTGATGATATTGCAAGTTGCTTTAGCAATGCTGAATATAATAAAGATCGTCGGCATTGTAATAGCATCGGTCCTTGGGCTGCTGATCGTATTGCTGCTTCTCATCCTGTTTGTCCCCATACGTTATCGTCTCACAGGCGAAAAAAATGGACAGATAGCGTTAATGGCAGGAGTGACGTGGCTCTGCCGGATGATATCTTTCCGGCTCGAATATAGCGAGGGCACGATATCGACACAGCTGAGACTGTTCGGGATTCGTCTTCCGTTCTTAAATCGGGGAGAAAAAAAAGACCCCCAATCAAAAAAGATGGAAAAAGAGTCCTTTGAACCAGAATCATATAATGAACCAAAAGAATATGAGCTTCAGACATTAGAAATCCGGAACAAGGATGAGAGTGCGATCCATCGGACAGAAGCTGAAGCTGGAAACAAATCAAAAGAAGAGAAGCAGGCACGAAAAGAGAAATTGTCAAAAGAAGAGAAGCGGGCACGAAAAGAAAAATCGTCAAAAAAAGAGAAGCAGGAAAAGAAAGCGAAATCTTCAAAGGCGGAGAAAAAGACAAAGAAAGAGAAAGCTTCAAAGGCAGAGAAAAAGAAACACGAAAAAGAAGAAAAGAAACAAAAAAAG